>NZ_JAGQCX010000009.1:0-131396 GCF_024346415.1 Cyanobium sp. Aljojuca 7D2 | reverse complement strand
CTCGAACTCGGTTGTGAAACGCTGCAGCGGCGACGATATTTGGGGGGCAGCCCCCTGAGAAAATAGCTCGATGCCAGGTAAAACCTTCATTCCATCTTCTAGTTGATCTGCTTTGGGGCGTCCTCCGGGAAGCCTGAAACGAGCAATCCGCCTTGAAGCAAAAAGCCACCCCCCGGGGTGGCTTTTTTGTTGGGCGTGTGCCCGCTAGTTGTGCTGGCTTGCTTAGGAGCGGTGGGCGTGCACCTGAAGCCAGTTGCCGTCGATGTGTTGCCACACGCGCGTTTCGCAGCAGCTGGCGGTGATGGGTGCACCGTTGCTGAGCTTCTGGGTGAGGCGGGTGTAGCTCAGGATGGCTGCATCGGGGCCGATCCAGCGGATGTGGGGCCTGGCCATGCTCACCTGCACCGGTGTGGCGCTCGCCTGGGGATCGCCGGGAAGCTCGAAGTAAAACTTGTGGAAGGGCAGGCCTTCGGCCAGCACGCCGTTGGTTTCTGCTTCGAAACAGGTGAGATCCGTGCTGCAGAGGCTGGCGTAGGTGTCCCAGTCGCCGCGCGCCACGCTTTCGAGCAAAGTCTGGTTCAGGCTCAGAAGGGCTTGATCGCGGCTCTTGAGATCCGAACTCACGGGGTCAGCTCCAGGTCGTTGAAGCTCACGATCCTCTCAAACGGCCCCGGGTCGCGTCCGGGATTGCCCTCGCGATCGCTGAACACCACCTGCATGCCCGCGGCGGCGGCCGCCTGACATTCCGTCAGGGCATCGCTGACAAACAGCACCTGCCCAGGAGCCACGCCCAGCTGACCCGCGATGGTCGCGTAGCTCTCGGGTGCCTGTTTCGGGCCCATTCGAGTGTCGAACCAATGGCTGAACAGCGACCGTAAATCGCCGGCATTGCTATGGCCGTAGATCAAGCGCTGGGCGGCGACCGATCCTGAGGAATACACCGCTAACACCAGCCCGGCCCCATGCCAGGTCCGCAGCGCGCCGGACACATCGGCGAACAGCGGCCCTGTCAGGGCACCGCTTCGGTAGCCCTGCTCCCACACCAAGCCCTGGAGATCCTTGAGGGGGGTGAGTTTGCGATCGCGGCGGATCAACCACTGCAGGTAGGGCAGCACGCCTACCCCGCCCTGTTGCTGCAACGCTTGGGCCTCGGGGTCAGCGTCCTGTCGCCAGGCAGCTTCGACTTCATCCAGGAGCCTTCGCACCGCGGGGTCGTTGCGATGGCTGTCCAGAAACGCTTCGAGTTGTTCCGCTGCATAGGGAAACAGGGTGCTCGAGACAAAGCTCACGGGGCAGGTGGTGCCTTCGATGTCGAGCAGCACGTGTGTGACTCCCTGCCGCCACACCCGATTTCGGGGCGCTTGGCGCTGCTGCCGAGGCAGGCTTAAGGCCTCAAGCAGCAGCTGGCGCCAGTGCTGCTCCAGCAGAAATTCCAGGATCTCCAGATGGCGATGTGCCGTTGGCAGATCACGCCCCCAGGCATAGAGGCCATGGCCCGCGATGAGCAGCCCGTGGGGCGCCTTGCGCAGGTGGGGTTCGGCCTCGGCCCGCAGACGCTGCAGATCCTGGTTGTTGGCCAACACCGGAATGGCGATCGAGCTCGCGTGGGTGGTGATGCCCTCCAGACCCTTGAGCATTTCCAGGTCGTGCAGGCTCAGATGGGCGACGGCACGATCGCTGGTGGGGGCGTAGTGCTGGGAGAGCAGCGTGCCGGCCTGGGAGTGCGTGTGCAGCACGGCTCCTGCCCCGCAGGTTTCCACCAGCGCCAAATGCAGCTGGGTTTCGGCGCTGGCCTTTCCTTCCCCCCGCAGCACAACGCCGCCGGCATCCACCACGATCAAGGCTTCCGGCGCCACGGAGCCCTTGTCGACACCGCTCGGTGCCATCAGCAGCTGTAGGGGCTCACGATCCAGCACGCAGCTGAAGTTGCCGCCCGTGCCGTCGCACCAGCCGCGGCGGTGGATCGTTGCCATGGTGGCGCTGAGTTGCAACGCCAGGGCGGCGGTGCTGCCGGCTACGGGATCCACGCTCAACTGCAAGGAGCTCAATGCTGGCAGCTGGGGCACCAGTGGCTGCTGCGGCCGCCGAGCTTGTCGCGGCGAATGGGGGTGTGGCAACGGCGGCAGGGTTCGCCGCCCCGCCGATACACCCAAGCCACGCCTCCGTAATTGCCATTGCTGCCGCTGAGGTCGCGAAAATCGCTGAAGGTGGTGCCCCCCGCACCGATGCTGGTTTCCAGCACCTCCACCAGGGCCTGGTGCAGGCCTTTCAGCCGCGACAGCGACAAGCGTCCACTGGGGGTGCTGGGCTGGATGCCGGCGGCAAACAACGACTCATCGGCGTAGATGTTGCCGACTCCTGCCACCAGAGACTGATCCAACAGCGCGTTTTTGATCGGCCGGCTGGAGCCCCGCAGGCGCTCACGCAGGTAGGGGGCGCTGAAGGCCTCGCTGAACGGTTCTGGTCCCAGTTTCTGCAGGCCGGTGATCACGCTCTCCACGGGCTCGCCTGGCGGCACCCACCACATCTGGCCGAAGCTGCGGGTGTCCACGAAGCGCAACTCCTGGCCTGCGTCATTGAACAGCTGCACCCGTGTGTGGGCGCAGGGCGGGCGCGGCGTATCGAGCCAAAGAAACTGGCCGGTCATGCGCAGGTGCACACCCCAGGTGCCGGCGTCGCATCCCCCGCGGCTGATCAGCCCCATCAGGTATTTGCCGCGCCGCTGCCAGGCTCCAACTTCGGTGCCCCTCAGGGCAGCGGCGAAGTCTGCTGGGCTGGCCGGGCTGGCGATGGCCCGCGCCCGCAGCACCTCCACCCGCTCGATCGTGAAGCCTCGGGCTTGGCTCTCCAGGCCGCGCCGCACGGTTTCCACTTCGGGGAGTTCAGGCATGGGCGCAGGCAGGGCTGGGGACTCCTGCGAGCCCATTCAAAAGCCCGCACCACCAACGGTGGCACGGGCTGATTTGGCGCACGCGTGGGATGTGGTGCGCCGCTTGGGGGAACAAGCCGGCCTGAGCTCAGGCTTTATCCAGTTCGCTCTCGGCGAAATTGTTGGTGTTGATGCCCCCTTCGGAACCGCTGAAGCCGTTGTAGTTCACCTTCTCAAAGCGAACCACCACGGGGTAGCGGATGCCGGAGGTGTCGATCGAAGCGACGGTGCCGACTTCGTTGAACCAATAGGACTCGGGGCGCTTGATGCGCACCTTGTCGCCGCGGGAGATGGCCATCGCTGCGCTGTAGATCGGGTGGCTGCCACAGGGAAGATACCCGCGCGGGCGGGAGCCTTTATCGCCGGCGTCACGATTCGTCGCCCTTGCTGTGGGGGCCGCGAGCTGCCCCGTGGCACGATCGCGTCTTCAGCCGCGCGACCCCTTCCATGGCCATGGCCCCCACGGAGGTCCCAACGCCGCCGGTGCTGACGCTTGAGCTGCCCGATCCCGACAGCGACACCATCAGCACGATGGAGTTTCTGGCCCGCCTCGAGGAGGCCTGGGCCGTGTGCGATCGCTTCGACCTGCAGACCGAGATCTGGCGGGGGCGCATCCTGCGGGCGGTGCGGGATCGTGAAAAGCGGGGCGGCGAGGGGCGCGGCACCGGCTTTCTGCAATGGCTGCGCGAGCGCGAAATCAGCAAGACGCGGGCCTACACCCTGATCCAGTTGGCCGAGTCGTCCGACAGCCTGGTGGGCGACGGGATGCTGGAGGAAACCAGCGTCAACAATTTCTCCAAGCGCGCCTTTCTGGAGACGGCCCAGGCCGATCCGGAGGTGCAGCAAATGATCAGCGAGGCGGCCAACGAGGGTCAGCAGATCACCCGCAAGCAGGTGCGGCGTCTGAGTGATGAGTTCACTGCCGCCACCAGCCCGCTCCTGCCCGAGGAGATCCGCCAGCGCACCGCTGAAAACCTGCTGCCGCCGCGGGCTGTGGCCCCTTTGGTGAAGGAGCTGGCCAAGCTGCCCGAGGCCCAGCAGGAGGACCTGCGCCGGGTGTTGCGGGAGGAGCCGGAGCTGGAGCGGGTCAAGGATGTGACCAGCACGGCCCGCTGGCTCAGCAAGGCGGCGGAGGCGGCCCTGGCGGTGCGGGCCTTCCAGCAGGGGGAGCTGGATTTCGATAAGGCCCTGCAGGAGGCCCAGCGGCTCGATGCCCTCGGCTTGTTGGCCGATGCGGTGGGTCAGGCCCAGGCCCTGGAGAGTGCCGTGCTGAAGCTGCACACCAGCTGGCGGCGGCTGGGCGGTCTGCAGGAGCGCCTCTGGGTGGAGAGCGGCAGCAGCACTCCCCATCTACGGGAACTGCTTACGGCTTTGCAATCGCTCAGCGGCAGCACCCTGCGGGTGTCGCTGGGGGAGCTGGCGGGTGGCAAGCGGTTGCGGCTGCAGCTGGTGGAGGAATCCCCCGACCAGCTGCCCCCCCCGCCCCTGCCCTGAGCGCGGCGCCTCCCCTGCATCTGGTGGCCGCTATGGTCGGGTGCACTACGGGTAGGGCTCTTTTGTCTGGCTCCCTGCCCAGCGGCACAACTCGCAGCACGACTCGCAGCAGGCGCGTCGGCGAGCTGAGGTCTCTGGGGGATCCGCTGGAGCTGGCCCTGGAGCGTCATTTCGGTTGGTCGACGTTTCGGCCCGGCCAGCGCCCGGTGGTGGAGGCCCTGCTGGCTGGCCAGGACTGCCTGGCGGTGCTGCCCACCGGGGGCGGCAAATCGCTCTGTTATCAGCTGCCGGCCCTGGTGCGCGGCGGGTTGGTGCTGGTGATCTCACCCCTGGTTGCCCTGATGCAGGACCAGGTGAGCCAGCTGCAGCGCCGCGGCATCCCGGCGGCCTGTCTGCACGGCGGCCTGGCGTTGCCGGAGCGGCGGCAGTTGCTGCAGCGCCTGCGGGATCACAAGCTGCGCCTGCTCTATTTGGCGCCTGAGCGGCTCCAGGCGGAGGCCACCCGCCAGTTGCTCGACGACGTGCTCGAGAGCGGTCAGCTGGTGGCCCTGGCGGTGGATGAAGCCCACTGCATCAGCGCCTGGGGCCACGATTTCCGCCCCGACTACCGCCGCCTGGGGCAGTTGCGCGCCCAGTGCCCGGGGGTGCCCCTGGTGGCGCTCAGTGCCACCGCCGCCCCCCAGGTGCGGGCCGACATCATCCGTCTGCTGCAGCTGCGCCGGCCGCTGATCCAGGTGCGTTCGGCGCGTCGCACCAACCTGGTGTACGGCATGCAGCTGCGCCCGGCCGATCCTTTGCCCCCGGTGCTGGAGACCGTGACGGCCGCCCGCGGGGCTGTGCTGATTTACGCGCGCACGCGCCGCTCCGTGGAGCAGTGGGCCGCCCGACTCACGGCGGCTGGGCTGGAGGCGATTGCGTATCACGCCGGCATGGATCCCGAAAGCCGCCAGCTGGCTCTCGAGCACTTCCAGCACCAGCCCAGGCCGGTGTTGGTGGCCACCGTGGCCTTCGGGATGGGGGTGGATCGACCGGATGTGGGATTGGTGCTGCACCTCGATCTGCCGGCCAGTCCGGAGGGGTACCTGCAGGAATCGGGGCGGGCGGGGCGCGACGGCCTGCCGGCCCGTTGTTTGGTGCTCTACGACCCGGCCGATCGCACGAGCCTCGGCTGGGCCATCCGGGGGGGTGGATCCCAGCTGATGCCTGCTGCCGCCACGGCGGTGCAGCGCCAGCAGGACCAGCAGCGCCTGGAGCTGGCCCAGCAGCAACTGCGGCGGATGGAGGCCGTGGCGGAGGGCGAGGGCTGCCGGGAGCAGGCGCTCCTGCTGGCCGTGGGCGAGCTGGCCGCCGCCTGTGGCCGCTGTGACAATTGCCAGAGCCCACGGCGACGCCAGGATTGGTCGGTGGATGCGCTCACGGCGCTGGAGGCGCTTGAGGCCCGGCCGGGTCGGGATTTGCGCAGCCTGGCCGAGGAGCTGGCGGGTGCGGCTTCTGCCGAGCTGCGCCAGGAGCAGGAGGCCAGCTGGGGTTGGCTGCTGCGGCGCTTGGTGCAGGAGGAATTGCTCAGCGAGAGCGACGATGGCGCCCAGCGCCTCTACCTGCGGGCCTCGGGCCGGCGCTATTGCCGCCAGCCCTGGCCGTTGCACTGGGCCGCCTGAGGCGGCTGGGGATTATTCAGCTGGCCCGAGCCTTGCAGATGTCGCTGATCAGCTGTTCTTCGAAGTCGGTTTGGGGAGCATCCCAGCTCTTCCACTGCCCCGACTGGCTGGTGGCATTCAGCTTTCGGGCCCCACAGTTGACCGCCAGATAGACAGGCTTGCCGTCGCCGTTGAGGGTCGGGGCCACATAGCTACCGCCCATGGGCTGCCAATTGGCCCAGTCAACCTGGAGTGGGCCGTAGCTGCGCCAGTCGGGGCCCTGGGGCTTGCTGCTGCCGGCCTTGCTGGTGGTGCTCGGCCGCGGTGTTGTGGCGGCCCGGGTGGCGGTGCTCACCGGCTTGCTGGCGGCTGGCTTGGGGGTGGCCGTTTGGGGAGCGGCGGTGGTCGCGGCAACGGCTGTGGTGGCTGCAGTGGTTGCGGCGCCAGTGGTGGCTGCGGCGATGCGGCTGGTTGGCTGGGCCGTCGCCACGGCCTGGGCTGCGGCTGGCGCTGCGGCAGCGGGTTGGGGCGTGGTTTGCGCCGTGACCGTGGGCTGGGGGCGGGGTGTGGGCTGAACCGTCGGCTGCACTGCCGGCTGAAGGGTCGGCTGAACGGTCGGCTGCACCGTGGCCGTGGATTGGGCTGCCGGCGTCACGACCGGTTTGGGCTTGGGCTGGGCGACGGGTTTGGCTGCGGCTTTGACGGGTGCTTTCGCAGTGGCTTTGGGGGTGGCCTTGACCGGTGGTGGGGCTTGCAGTTTCAACCGGGTGCCGGAGACGACCAGATTTGGGTCGCTGATCTTGTTGATGGCCACCAGCTTTTCGACGGGTAGGCCGTAGCTGTCGGCGATGGTGGAGAGGCTTTCGCCACTGCGCACCACGTGCTCCTTGGCGTTGCGTGGGGTGGCGCTGCTGCGGGCTGCCGGTGCCGAGGAGGGCCGACCGGGGATGGCCAGACGGGTTCCAGCCACCACCATGTTGGGGTTGCCGATCCGGTTGAGTTGGATCAGGCGCTCGGTGCTGGTGCCAAAGCGATCGGCGATTTCCGAGAGGGTTTCACCGCTTTTGACGGTGTAGGGCGCCGTGGGCAAGGGGCGGGGTGCGGCTGCGCTGGCGGTGCTGTGGGCTCCGGGCACCACCAGCTTCTGGCCCGCCACCACCACGTTGGGGTTGGTGATGCCATTGGCCTGCATCAGCCGGGTGATGCTGACGCCCTGACGGTCGGCGATTTCGGAGAGGGTTTCACCCGGCTGCACGGTGACGCTGCCGCTGCGGGCGCCGGCACTGGCCGCTGCCGTGCTGCGGGCTCCGGGCAGCACCAGCTTCTGGCCCGCTACCACCAGGTTGGGGTTGGTGATGCCGTTGGCCTGCATCAGCCGGGTGAGGCTGACTCCGTGGCGGTCGGCGATCTCTGAGAGGGTTTCGCCCGGCCTCACCACCACGTTGGCCAGAGCCGCTGCGGGGGCCAGGCAGGGCAGTGGCAACACCACCGCTAGGGCCAGGGCGGCAAGGGAGCGACGCATCGGCACCACAGATCGATACTGGAACGTTAAGGGGCCCGCCTGGGGTGATCCAGCCCCCGGGTGGCCTTCGGCGCATCAAAGGTTCTGATCGCCCCAGTGCGATCAGGCCCGCGCGATCAGCCCAGCAGCCTTTTCACCAGGGCCAGCTTCCCGGCGTAGGGGGGGTAGCGGAAGGGCAGATCCAGCCAGAAGGGCCGGCGCAGCACCGTGCGCTGGTGGGAGAAGGTGAGGAAGCCGGTGTGGCCGTGGTAGCTGCCCATGCCGCTCTCCCCCACGCCGCCAAAGGGCAGGGCGGCGGCGCCGGCTTGCAGCACCACGTCGTTGAAACACACCCCGCCGGAGCTGGTGGTGGTGAGGGTGCGCTCCTGGGCGCTGCGGTTGGGGCTGAACAGATACAGGGCCAGGGGCTTGGGCCTGCTGCGCACCTCCACGAGTGCAGCGTCGAGATCGGCCACCTGCTGCACCGGCAGGATCGGGCCGAACAGCTCCTCCTGCATCAGCGGATCGTCGCCGGAGGCCACGGCCACCACGGTGGGTTCGATCCGCCGCCGCGCGGCGTCGCTGCGTCCCCCCACCAGCACCTGGCCCCGCTGGCGTGCGCCCGCCAGCAGGGTCTCCAGCCGTTGGAACTGGGCTTCGCTGACGATGCAGCCGAGATCGTCGCTCGCCAGTGGATCCGGGCCGTAGAAGCGGGTCCATTCGGAGGCGATGGCGGCCACGAGGTCGTCCTGGCGGGGGGCCTCCACCAGCACGTGGTCAGGGGCGATGCAGGTTTGGCCGGCATTGAGCCCCTTGCCCCAGGCCAACCGCCGGGCGGTGGTGGCGATGTCGGCGTCGGCCAGCACGATCGCCGGGCTCTTGCCGCCGAGCTCCAGGGTGACGGGGGTGAGGTGGCGGGCTGCAGCGGCCATCACCAGCCGTCCCACCCGGCCGCCCCCGGTGAAGAAGATGTGATCAAACTGCTCTTCAAGCAGCTCGGCGGCCACGGCCCCATCGCCGGTGACCACCTGCACCACCTCGGCGGGGAAGGCCGCCGGGATGGCGCGGGCCAGCAGCGCGGCGGTGCGGGGGGCGTGCTCGGACGGCTTGAGCACGGCGGTGTTGCCCGCCGCCAGGGCACTCACCAGCGGGTGCAGGCAGAGCTGGAAGGGGTAGTTCCAGGGGCCGATGATCAACACGCAGCCGAGGGGTTCGGCCTGCACCCAGGCTTGCCCGGGCCGCAGGGCCAGATCAAGCCCGATCGCCCGCGGGGCCATCCAGCCCTTCAGCTTCCGCCGGGTGAGGGTCAGCTCCTGGCGGACCGCCACCAGTTCGAAGGTGGCCTCGAGGGGAGGCTTGCCCAGGTCGGCGGCCAGGGCCTCGAGCACCTCCGCTTCATGCTGGCTGAGCAGGGCCGCCAGCCGATCGAGCTGCTCCAGGCGCCAGGCCAGGCTGCGGCTGAGGCCGGCACTGACCGGTGCCCGCATCGCCGCGATCGGAGTGGCCAGGAGCGGGGGGGAGGTCATGGCAGACATCAAGGGCGTCCACCCTGGCAAATGGCTGGTGATCCGTGCGCAAAACATCCGTGCGCAACACATCGCTGCGGAGCTGGCCGATGAGCTCCTGCAGCGCCGGGTGTTCCAGGTTGTCGTGCCGCAGCACGACGGCGGCGGGCCGCAGGGGTTGCCGTGCGCGGGTCAGCCCCACCACCACCCAGTCGCCGAAGGGGAAGGGTTGGCTGTGGTCGCTCCAGGTGGGGGCCAATCCATCCGGGTCGGCGAGGACGGCCAGATCCAGCACCCGTTCGCGCAGCAGTTCCAGGCTGCGCTCTTCTGCCAGCCATTCCTGCGGCAGGGGGCTGCAGGGATGCCCCAGCCACTGCAGCCCCCGGCTGCTCCTGGTCAGGCGCAGCAGCTGGGCGGTGTGGCGCAGGGATCGCAGAACAGCCTGGTTGGCGTGGGCCCGGTAGTGGCCCTCGGTTTTGCGGAAGTCCAGCCCCAGCTGATCGCTGGCATGGCGGTAGAGGCGCGAGACGGAGCTCTGGTCGCAGTTGCTGAGGGCTGCCACGCGGCTGGTGCTGCCCGTGATCTCCAGCAGATCCAGGATCGGTACGCCGTCGATCAGGATGTCGCGCATACCCGCAGCGCTCGACGTAGCAGCCATGCGACCGTATGAATTCGTGAGGCGCCCCGGCTTGTGGATTACCCGTTAGTGGGTAGAGCTGCCACTGGAACGATCAGCCGCCGGAAAGATCAGCTGCACCGCGGCGCCTCCTAGGGGTGAGCGACCCACCACCACCCGGCCGTGGTGGTTGTCCATGGTGGTCTGAACCACGAACAATCCCAAGCCGCTGCCGGTGGGCTTGCTGGTGGCCAGGGGCTCCAGGGCTGTCTCCGGCGCCGGGAAGCCCGGGCCGTTGTCCGCCACGGTCAGCACCACCGTGTCAGCATCGCGGTCAAGGCCCACCACCACCGTGGCCGGGGCGCCATCCACGCCGTCCCCCGCGCTCTCCAGGGCTTCCAGGGCGTTGCGCAACAGGTTGACCACGGCGATCTGGATCTGGGCCGCATCGCCCATCACGGCCCAGCTCTGGTCCAGCCCCTGGCGCTGCACCGTGACGCCGGCGGCCTTGAGGCTGGGCGCCGCGTAGAGCAGGGCATTGCGGGTCACATGGGCCAGGTTGAGCAGCTGGTGGTGGGTTTGCACGTTGCGCAGCAGGCTGCGCATCTTCTCGATCGTCGCCACCACCGCGTCGGCATTGGCGGCGATGGCGCGCAGAGGCTCCCGCAGGGGTTGGGCCAGCGGAGCGTCGCCTTGCTCAAGCAGCAGTTTGCTGTTCAGCAGCAGGGTGCTGAGGGGCAGGTTGATCTCATGGGCGACGGCGGCGGCCTGCAGGCTGCTTTTGAGCTTGTTCTCCAGCACCAGCACGGTTTGGGCGTCCTTGAGGCGTTCCCGCTCCATGGCCTCCGCCAGCTGCCGCCTGGCCTGGGTGAGTCGCTCCACCAGGGCGCCGAACGCCTGGGACACCGCCTCGATTTCAACGGCGCTGCCGGCGGGCAACTGGGGGTCGAAGACCAGATCGGCGGTTGTGGGCGTCACCTGGGTGGCGGCCTCCCCACAACGCCGGCGCAACACCTCGAGCGGACCCAGCAGCCAGTTGCCCACCCGGATGGTCACGACCACCGCAGCGGCCACGGCGGCCAGGGAGAGCAGCAGGGCGATCAGGGCGAAGCGCTGGCTGGCCTGAACCGCCTGGTCGGACTGGTTGGCGGTGATCAGCAGCCAGTTGAGCCCTTCCCGTTGCCCCCAGGGATGGAGATCGAGCAAGAACGTGTGCCCGTCTTGATCGGTGGTGTGGGGACCGATCTGCTCGGTTCGTGGCTGGAGGGAGCCGTTGCGGCCCTGGCGGAACAGGCTGCGGCTGGCGGCTTGCACCAGGGGATCGCGGAGTTGATCGATGCGCACCCGGCGGGTGGCGTCTCCCGTGCCGGTGCTGGTGAAGCCGGGCCGGGAGCTGGCCACCACCATGCCGTCGGCCTCGACGATCAGGGCAAAGCCGCGCACGTCTTTCCACACCTCCGCCAGCCAGGTGTTCAGCTGGCTCAGCACGAAGTCGACGCCGATCACGCCGAGCAGCTGGCGATTGGGCCCATAGAGGGGCTGGTTGTAGGAGATCGCCAGCACCGCGGGTTTGTCTTCCCATTGGTAGATCGAGCTCCAGCTGGCTTTGCCCGCCTTCACCGTCTCCACGTACCAGGCTTCCTCGTGCGTGGTGGCCATGCCGGGCACGGTCTCCAGCAGTGCCCCCCGCTCCCCGTTCGCCCCCAGGGCATACACGCCCAGGGTCCCTTTGCCGAGGGGGCTAGCGATGGCGTCCTCGTTGAGCACGAAGGCGCCGCTCTCGAGCCGCTCAACCCCGATGAATTCGCCGGCTGGGTTGCCGAAGTTGATGTAGCCCACCGGGAACAGCTGCATCTGGCTCCAGAACCGCTGCCCCATGGCCTGGAAATCCGTCAGCGACAGCTGGCCTTGCCGGATGGCGAGCACGTTGAGGTTGTTGATCAGTTGCGGGGCCTGCAACCGGCTTGAGAGCTGCTCGGAGAGGTCGGTGATGGCATCCTGCTGGCGCAGGGCATCGGTGAAGCTGAGGCCGCTGCGCTGGCCGCTGAAATAGGCCATGCCGCCCACCGCGCTGCTCACCAGCAGCAGCTGCAGGCTGGTGGCCCAGATGATGCGGTCGCGCAGGCGCTGGCCGGGAGGAGAGGGGAGCTTCACGGCATCGGCGCCAGGTGCAGCACCGCCCGCCGCACCAGTTCGGCGCCACTGCAGCCCAGGCGGCGGGCGATCGCCTTGCGGTGGGTCTCCACCGTGGCCAGCGACAGCCCGGTGCAGGCGGCGATGGCTTTGTTGGAGAGTCCGCGGCCGATCAGCTGGAAGATCTCCCGCTGGCGGGGCGTCAGGCCTGGCATCGCCGGGTGGCGGGATGGCGCATCGGGCTCCTGCGGCACCAAGGCCGACTCGATCACGCCCTGGAGGGTTTCGTAGGTGGAGGTTTTGTCCACCACACCCACCAGCATCGGTTCGAGCTCCTCCGGGCACACAAAGCTGGCGGCCTGGGCGGAGAGCACCAGCATTCGCGCCTGCGGCTGCTGCATCTGCAGAAACCGGGCCACCTCCAGGCCATCGCCATCGGGCAGGGCCAGATCCAGGATCAGGATGTCGGGGCGATGGTGGCGGCAGGCCAGCAGGGCGTCGTGGCAGCTTGTGGCGGTGGCCACCACCTCCAGATCCCGCAGCCCCTGCAGCATTGTGCAGAGCAGCTGCAGAAACATCACCTGGTCTTCCACGATCAGGCAACGCAGGCTCACGGTGTGGGTGCCGCTCTCTGCATCATGCCGAAGATTCCGGTGCCGGCTTCGGTTTTGTAAGCCCTTGACGAGACTTGAACTCGTGACCTCTCCCTTACCAAGGGAGTGCTCTACCGCTGAGCTACAAGGGCATGTGGAAGGTGGGCCGGGTTGGATTTGAACCAACGTAGGCAGAGCCAGCGGATTTACAGTCCGCCCCCATTAACCACTCGGGCACCGACCCGAACCACACCCGAAGAACTTACCAGCCGGCCCCTCCCGCCAGCCCCTCACCCCATGCAGCTGCTCGCTCTCCACGGCCCCAACCTCAACCTGCTCGGCACGCGTGAGCCGGGGCTGTATGGCAGCGCCAGCCTGGAGCAGATCAACGCGGAGCTGCACCAGCGGGCGGTGGAGTTGGGGGCCACGATCGACTGCTTCCAGAGCAACCACGAGGGGGCCCTGGTGGATCGCATCCACCAGGCGCGCGGCGCCGTGGACGGGATCCTGATCAACGCCGGCGCTTACACCCACACCTCGATCGCCCTGCGCGATGCCCTGCTGGGGGTGGCCATTCCTTATGTGGAGCTGCACTTGAGCAACGTGCACGCCCGGGAGCCGTTTCGGCATGGGTCCTATCTCGCTGATCGGGCGGTGGGGGTGATCTGCGGGTTTGGCGCTGGGAGCTACCGTTTGGCGCTCGAGGGTCTGGTGGCTCACCTGCGCAGCTCGTCTTGACCGCCTCCTTGACCGCCGCGCCGCGGGCCGACCAGGCCCGCATCAAGTGGCTGGTGGCCCCCAGCAGCGCCAGCTGGCTGGAGCAGGCCAATGCCCGGCCTGATCTGGTGCTGATCGATCACGCCCACTGCGAGCGCAAGGCGGCCGGGGTGGCCCTGCAGCTGATGTTCCGCTACCCCTCGGATGAAGGGTTGGGGGCGGCGCTCAGCCCGCTGGCCCGCGAGGAGCTTGAGCACTTCGAGCTGGTGCTGCAGTTGCTGCAGCGGCGCGGCATTGCCCTCAAGCCGCTGCCCGCGCCGGGGTATGGCGCCCAGCTCACGGCGGCGGTGCGCAAGGGTGAGCCCGAGCGCATGCTGGATTCCTTCCTGGTGGCCGGTCTGATCGAGGCCCGTAGCCATGAGCGCATGGCCCTGCTGGCGGCCCACAGTTCCGATGACGAGCTGCGCGCGCTGTATGGCGAGCTGTTGGCCAGTGAGGCGCGTCACTTCGGTCTCTATTGGCTGCTGTGCGAAGAGCGCTACGGCCGTGAGGTCACCATGGCGCGGCTGCAGGAGCTGGCAGAGGTCGAAACCCATGCCTTAACTGGATTTCTGAAGCATCCAGAGGACGTTCGGATGCATTCTGTGGGGGTGGAGTTGGGGAGCTCGCCTGTGGGGCCGCTGCACGCCGACCCATGAAGGGCACAGCCATCGCTTCAGATCTTTGACCGGGATGATTCGGGGATCATGGGCTGCCAGGGGCAGGCCGCACCCCGAGGCGCCAAGCCCTGGAGCCAGAAGGTAGTTGCCACCTGGGCGCTGGGCGAGGGCACGGTGGTGATGGCCGATCCTGGCTATCGGGTTGAGCTCACGTTTTCGAGCAAACGCACGGGATACGAAACCTCAGGTGGCAACGGCGCCATGCGTGTGTTTTCAGGAACTGCTGGAGACTCGATCAGCATCCCGGTGCGGGTTGACGAGGGCTGCTGATTCGAGGCAGAAGAGCACCTCTCCAAATCGAAGGATGGCTCGTGGTCACAGTGATGAGGGGCGATGTTTTCGCTCCACAGTTCCTTTGCCAAAACTGCCATGAAAAGCCCAATCTTCGGGATCCTTGGCCTCCTTCTTCTGACTATTTCTGGCGTGCCAGCCATGGCAGAGCAGCGTGGCGGGCCGAACTCCGGTGGGGACCGTCCGCAGACCCCTGCCGAATTGTCCAATAGCGACAACCCTTGTGGAGCCCAGCAGCGTCCCTGTGGGTGGTAAGAGCTAGTCGAGCAGCGGAAACTGCGCAGCGATGCCATCGCCGGTGAACTGGGCCACCCAGCCGTCGGGGTTGTCGAAGAAGCGGATGGCGGTGAACTGCGGGGCGGAGCCCATGTCGAACCAGTGCTTGGTGCCGGCGGGCACCCGCAGGAAGTCGCCGGTCTCACAGTGCACTTGCAGCACCTCCTCGCCGATGTGCAGGCAGAACAGCCCGCAGCCCTCCACGAAGAAGCGCACTTCGTCTTCGCTGTGGGTGTGCTCGGCCAGAAACTTCTGCCGCAGGGCCTCGCGGTCTGGGTGGTCTGGGGTGAGGCGGATCGCATCCACCGTGGGGTAGGTGCCGCTGGCCTGCACCCTGGCGATCTCCGCGGCGTAGGACGCCAGGATCTCGGCCGGCTCGGCGTGCTCCGGGAGCTCCACCCGGGCCGGCCAGCGCTCGAAGCCGATGCCGCGCGCGGCCAGGGCTTCGCCGATCAGGGCCGGATCACTGCTGGCCAGGCTGGCCGCGGCGGGGCTGCCGCCAGCGGCCGGGAAGATCTGCAGATGGCTCATCGCACCAGCGCGCCCACTGCCGTGAGCCTAGAAAGGGCCCTTCAGCAGCCTGTGTGTGATTCCCCCCTCGAGTGCGCCTGCCGCCGCCGGCCTCACCCTGGTGGGCGTGGGCCCCGGTGATCCGGAGCTGCTCACGGTGGCGGCGGTGCGGGCGATCCAGGCGGCGGCGGTGGTGGCCTACCCGGTGGCGCGGCTGGAGGCTGAGGGCATGGCGGCGGCCATCGCTGCCCCCTGGATCGACCCGGAGCAGCGGCGGTTGCCGCTGCTGTTTCCGATGGTGGCGGAGGCCGAACCGCGCCGGGCGGCCTGGCACGCCGCCGCCGATGCCCTGGCGGCGGAGGTGGCCGCCGGCCACGCCGTGGTGCTGCTGTGCGAGGGGGATGCCTCCCTCTACGCCAGTGCCTCCTACGCCCTGCTGGCCCTGGCGGAACGCCATCCGGCCTGCCCCGTGGCGGTGATCCCCGGCATCACTGCGGTGGCGGCTGCTGCAGCAGCAGGCCGCTGGCCCCTGGCCCTGCAGCAGGACGCCCTCTGGATCCGCCCCACCCCCGAGTCCGCCGCGGCGCTGGAGGCTTTGCTGGCGGAAGCCCGGGCGGCTGGGGCGGTGCTGGCCCTGCTCAAGCTGGGCCAACGCTGGCGCTGGGTGCGGCCGATTCTCGAGACTCGGGGCCTGCTGGAAGCGGCGTTGTTTGCCCAGCGGGTGGGCTGGCCCGACCAGCTGCTGGCCCCGGCCGCGGCGGTGCCCGGCGAGGAGCAACCCTACTTTTCGCTGTTGCTGATCCGCCAGGGTTGGCCCGAGGTGCTGCCCTGAAGGAGATGCCGAGATGACGCCCATCGACTGGTTCTCCCTGCTCCACCCGGTGCTGGTGATCCTGTTCGTGTACCCGGTGGTGGGGGCCACGATCCGCCTGGGGATCCTGGTGCGCGAGAAGCGCCTGGGGATCACCCAGCAGCCCGCCCTAGTGCCCCGCGAACACGCCGACCACGGCCGCTGGCTCACCGCCGGCGTGGTGGTGGTGGTGCTGATCGCCCTCGTGTACTCCTTCCTCAGCAAGGCCGTGGAGCCTGGAGCGGCCTTCGCCGGAGGGCCTGTGCGTCTGGCGCTGCTGATGGTTGTGGCGGCTGGCACCCTGGTGGCGCTGCTGGCACTGCTGAAGGTGAAGCAGCCAGCGCTGCGGGCCAGCTTCACCCTGCTCACCTGGGCAGGTCTCCTGGGCCTGGGTAGCCAACCGGAGATCTGGCGCCTCTCCGACAACCCGTTTTCCGCCGCCTTCTGGAGCTCCCACTACTGGAGCGGGGTGCTGCTGACGGGGCTTCTGCTGTTCAACCTGGCAGCCCGCCCGGAGATCACCCGCCGGCCCGCCTGGCGTCGGCTGCACATCGCCTCCAACCTGCTGGTGATGGTGTTGCTGGCGGTGCAGGCCATCACCGGCAGCCGCGACCTGCTGGAAATCCCGCTCAGTTGGCAGAAGCCGGCGATCTACCGCTGCGATTTTCAGAACCGCACCTGCCCGGAGCCAGCTGCTCCTCAAGCCTGAGCAGCCGCTCCGAACTTTCCCAGCTGGCCTGCGGCCCGATCCAGCAACGCTAGGGCCACTGCCGGGGTGGGCGCCCGCATCAGGGCATGGCGAAGCTGCGGCGCTCCGCTGAAGCCGTTGCAGGTCCAGCCCATGTGTTTGCGGGCGATCAGTAGGCCGTGGTCGCCCTTGGCCGCCACCAGGGCCCGCAGCTGCTCGGCTGCCAGGGCCAGCTTCTCGGCGGGGCTGGGGGTGGGCGGAATCGCTTGGCCGCTCAGGGCCGCATCGAGTTGTCCCACCAGCCAGGGGGCGCCCATGGTGCCCCGGCCCACCATCACGCCATCGGCGCCCGTTTCCGCCAGGCAGCGCAAGGCATCCTCCGGGCTGTTGACGTCGCCGTTGGCGATCACTGGAATCGTGAGCTCCGCTTTCACCGCTGCGATGGCACCCCAGTCGGCTTGGCCCTTGAAGCCCTGCTCGCGGCTGCGGCCGTGCAGGGTGAGCAGCTGGGCGCCGGCCGCCTCCAGCTGGCGACACCAGGCCACGGGGGCGAGGTCGCTGCCGCACCAACCCAGCCGCGTTTTCACGGTCACCGGAATCGCCACGGCTGCGGCCACGGTGTCGACGATGCGGGCCGCCAGCTCCGGGTCGCGGATCAGGCCGCTGCCGCCGCCCTTTTTGGCGATCTTCTTCACCGGGCAGCCCATGTTGATGTCGATCAGGAAGGCGCCGGCGGCCTCGGCGCGGCGGGCTGCCTCGGCCATGGCGGCGGGGCGGTGGTCAAACAGCTGCACGCCGATCGGGCCGGCTTCGCTGGCGAGCTCCTCCACCTTCTGCAGCCCGAAGCCCAGCTCCAGGCTGGTGGCGTTCACCATCTCGGTGAACAGCAGGGCATCGGGGGCCCAGCGCCGCACCAGGCCGCGGAAGATGCGGTCGCTCACCCCCGCCAACGGCGACTGCAGCACCCGGCAGCGCAGGGCGCGCGGTGTGCCGTTGCCGGCCAGCTGCAGGGGTGAAGCGTTGATCAGTGAACCGGTGATCATGGTGATCCGATTGTGATGCTCCAGGTCGATGGCTTCCGTTCAGGCCGCCGCCAGCCCCGATCCCTTCCCCCTGAGCCGGGCGCTGCTGGACGCGGTGTTGGCCGACCGCCTCAGCGATCGTTTCGTGTGTGAACTGATCTGGCCGCGCCTGGGATACGCGCAGAACGGCTCCGGCACCTGGAGCGCGGGCCCGGCTGCGGGGGCCGTGTGGCGGGAGTCCTTCCTGATCGAGCCCCAGTTCATCGCCGAGCGGCCGCCCAGCGTCGCCCTCACCCGCTCGATCGCCAAAGAGCACAAGCAACTGCTTAAGGAGCAGCTGGGCTTTGCGGGTTACCGGATCGGCGAGCTCTACCCGCGCCGCACCCGCCGCGCCACCGCCGTGAACTGGCTGCTGGCCCATCTGGCTGAGCGGGGCGAACCGTTGCCGGAGAGCGGGCCGCTGCCGGCGCTGCGCGAGGTGCCGGCCGATCCGGTGGCGGGCCATCCGGGCGATCTGCCGATCTCCTGATGGCTCGGGTTATGGCCTCTCTGTAGGGTCAAGACAGGACAGACGTAGGAATACCTCCCTTGGCCTTACCGGTCGTTGCCATCATTGGCCGCCCCAACGTGGGCAAATCCACCCTGGTGAATCGGCTCTGCCGCAGCCGCGAAGCGATCGTGCACGACCAGCCCGGCGTGACGCGCGATCGCACGTACCAGGAGGGCTACTGGGCCGATCGCACCTTCCGGGTGGTGGACACCGGCGGCCTGGTGTTTGACGACGACAGCGAATTTCTGCCGGAGATCCGCGAGCAAGCCAACCTTGCCCTGGCCGAGGCGGCCGTGGCGCTTGTGATCGTGGATGGTCAGCAGGGCTGCACCGCCGCCGATCAGTCGATTGCCGAATGGCTGCGCGGCCAGGGGGTGCCCACCCTGCTGGCGGTGAACAAGTGCGAGTCGCCCGATGCGGGCCTGGCCATGGCGGCCGAGTTTTGGGGCCTGGGCCTGGGCGAGCCCTTCCCGATTTCGGCGATTCACGGTGCCGGCACCGGCGACCTGCTCGACAAGGTGGTGAGCTTCCTGGCGCCCACCGAGGAGCAGGAGGGTGAGGAGGAGCCGATCCAGCTGGCGATCATCGGCCGGCCCAACGTGGGCAAATCCAGCCTGCTCAATGCGGTGTGTGGCGAGAACCGGGCGATTGTCAGCCCGATCCGCGGCACCACCCGCGACACGATCGACACCACGATCGATCGCGAGGGCAAAACCTGGAAGCTGCTCGACACCGCCGGCATCCGCCGCCGCCGCTCGGTGAGCTACGGCCCCGAATACTTCGGCATCAACCGCAGCTTCAAGGCGATCGAGCGCTCCGATGTGTGCGTGCTGGTGATCGATGCCCTCGATGGCGTCACCGAGCAGGACCAGCGCCTGGCGGGCCGCATCGAGGAGGACGGCCGCGCCTGCGTGGTGGTGGTGAACAAGTGGGACGCCATTGAAAAGGACAGCCACACCATGCCGGCGATGGAGAAGGAGCTCCGCGCCAAGCTCTATTTCCTGGATTGGGCGCCGATGCTGTTCACCTCGGCCCTCAGCGGCCAGCGGGTGCAGGCGATCTTCCCCTTGGCCCTGCTGGCGGTGGAGCAGCACCGCCGCCGCGTCACCACCTCGGTGGTGAACGAGGTGCTCACCGAAGCCCTCAGCTGGCGCACGCCGCCCACCAGCCGCGGCGGCCGCCAGGGGCGCCTCTACTACGGCACCCAGGTGGCGGTGCGGCCTCCCAGCTTCACCTTGTTTGTCAACGAGCCCAAGCTGTTTGGCGACACCTACCGCCGCTATGTGGAGCGCCAGATCCGCGAGGGCCTGGGCTTCGAGGGCACGCCGATCAAGCTGTTCTGGCGCGGCAAGCAGCAGCGCGACGCCGAGAAAGAGCTGGCCCGTACCCAGAATCGTGGCCGTTGAGCCCAGGCCAGAGGTGAGAGGGAGCGGCTGAGTGGATGTTCTGCGCCAGATCCCCATCGGCCAGTTCGCCGCTCCGGATCCGGCGGAGGCGGCCGGCGGCGGCAGCTGGCTGCGCCGGCTCGACCCACGCCTGAAGCTGGCTTGGACCCTGATCTTCCTGGTGACGCCGATCCTGGCGGGGCCGCTCTGGCGCCTCAGCCTGGTGGGCCTGCTGCTGTTGATCACCGCCGTCAGTGGCCTGAGCTGGCGCCTGTGGCGCCGCAGCGTGCCGCTGCTGCTCGCCCTGGCCCTGCTGGTGGGCGGCCTGGCCGCGTTGCTGCCAGCGGGCTCGGCGCCACCGGCCCCTTTGCAGCGGCCGCCGGCGGAGCTGCGCTTGGAGCCCGGCCCGCCCGGCACTGCGCCGCCGGAGCGAGCCGGTGCCCGTTGGGTGCTGCTGCGCCAGGGGCCGTTGGTGGTGACCCGGCGCTCGGCGGAGCTCGGCCTCAATGGCGCCACGTTGCTGTTCACGTTGGTGCACAGCGCCAACCTGCTGCTGCTCAGCACCGCCCCCGAGCAGCTGGTGTGGGCGATCAGCTGGCTGTTGGCCCCCCTGGGTCGGTTGGGCTGGCCGGTGGAGCGGCTCGGGTTCATCCTGCTGCTGGCTCTGCGGTTTTTGCCGCTGGTGCAGGAGGAGCTGCAGAACCTGTTGCGATCTGTTGCAACCCGGGCGGTGAATCTCAAGCGCCTGGGCTGGAAAGGGAGCCTCGGCCTGGTATTGGCTGTGGGTGAGCGGTTGCTGGCCAATGTGCTGCTGCGGGCTGAGCAGGGGGCTGAGGCGCTGCTGGCCCGCGGCGGCTGCTGGCTGGCGCCTGAGCTGCTGCATCGCCCGCTGGTTGGGGGGCGGCGCCAGGGCCTGCTCAACGGCACGGCGGCGGGATTGCTGCTGCTGGTGCTCGTGCTGCGCTGGAAAGTCGGTGCCCTTTAATGGCAACTGACCGATCGCATTCGTGAGCAGCGCATTGGCGAGCAGCGCATTTGTGAGTCCCGAGCGCTATCTCAACCATCCCACCTTTGGGATGCTGTATCGGGTGGCGCCGGTGTCCGAAGGCCGTGATCTGTTTGCCACGCTGTATGCCCAGCGCATCTTCTTCATCGTCACCCTGCAGCCTCGGGGTGCCACCTTTGAGGTGGTTCCGCTGATGGATGCTCGCCACTACGCCGAACAGAATCTGGCAAGGGCCCGTCGTGAGGGTCCCGAGGCCCATGCCCATTGGCGTCAGTTGTTTGACCAGACCTTCATCTGATCTGGTGGCTGACGCCGGGCTGCCTGAGCGATTGGCCGGCCTGCGGTCTGGGCTGCCCCTCGGCTGCCGTCTGTTGGCGGTGAGCAAGGGCCAGCCGGCCGCCCGGATCCGTGAGGCGGTGGCGGCTGGGCAGCGCAGCTTCGGCGAGAGCCGGCTGCAGGAGGCTGCGGCCAAGCAGGCCGAGCTGGCCGATCTCGAGCCCCTCGACTGGCATTTCATCGGCCGCCTGCAGGCCAACAAGGCCCGCGGCGTGGTGCGCCATTTCGGCACGATCCACTCCCTCGACAGCCTGGAGCTGGCCCGCCGCCTGGCCCGCATCGCCGCCGAAGAGCAGCGGGCTCCGGCGGTGCTGTTTCAGGTGAAGTTCCGCCCCGATCCCGCCAAAACCGGCTTCGAGCCGTCCGAGCTGCGTCGCCACTGGCCCGAGCTCAGCGGCCTGGCGCCGCTGCGGCCTGTGGGTCTGATGACCCTGGCACCCCTGGGCCTCACGCCAGCTGAGCGCAGCGACCTGTTTGGCGACTGTGCCGCCCTGGCCACGGAGCTGGGCCTGACGGAGCGCTCGATGGGCATGAGTGGGGACTGGCCCGAGGCGGCCGCGGCGGGCAGCACCTGGGTGCGCATCGGCAGTGCCCTGTTTGGAGCGCGGCCGGCCCCGTTGGGCTGAGCCTCCCATTGATGGGGCGCGAATCCCGAAATCGGTGCGAATTCCTCTCTGAAACCCTTGCCGCCATTGGCGTGGGACGCTATTCAGGTGGAAAGCTTCCTGTGAGGTTCGCTCCGTGTCGTTGTTCTCCCGTCTGCGTGCCGTCGTCTCAGGAGACGACTACCTCGATGGCGACTACGACGACGAGCTCGATTACGACGGTGGCGAGCTGCCCGAGCCCGGTTTCACCAGCCGTGCCAGTGCTCTGGCTTTGAGCTCCGATTTCACGGCCGACGATCCCTTCGCCGGCACCAACGTGATCGGTATGCCTGGCCTGTCCACGGCCGCCGCTGAGGTGACCCTGATGGAGCCGCGCAGCTTCGATGAGATGCCCCGCGCCATCCAGGCCCTGCGCGAGCGCAAGACCGTGATCCTCAACCTCACGATGATGGAGCCGGATCAGGCCCAGCGCGCTGTGGATTTCGTGGCCGGCGGCACCTTCGCCATCGATGGTCACCAGGAGCGCGTCGGCGAGAGCATTTTTCTGTTCGCTCCCAGCTGCGTCACCGTGACCACGGCCGCCAGCGAAGAGACCTCCGCCTCCTCGATCGTGAGCCGGGAGAGCAGCGAGCCCCAGCAGGAGGCGGCCCCTAGCCCAGCCTGGGGACGCCAGGACGCCGCCATTTAGGGCCGTCGTGACGCCAACCTTCGGCGTGGTGGGCCTGGGCCGTATGGCCCAGGCTTTGTTGTGGCCCCTGCTGGAGGCTGGGCTGGTGGAGCGCGAGGGTGTGCGGGCCGTGGTGGCCAGTGAGGCCTCCGCCGCCGGCCTGCGCCAGGCCCATCAGTTGGTGGTCGACACGGATGCGGCCGCCGCCTGGACGGCACCGGTGGTGTTGCTGGCGGTCAAACCCCAGCAGCTGGAGGTTGCCGCCCGGGGCGCTGCCCAGGCCGCCGCGGCAGGTTCTGCTGCCCCATCGGGCGGCCTGCTGATCTCGGTGCTGGCCGGCGTCACCCTGGAGCGGCTGCAGCGCCTGTTTCCCGCTTGGCAGTGCGTGCGCGCTGTGCCCAACACGCCGGCGCTGGTGCGTGCGGGGCTCACGGGCCTGGCCTTCGCCGACGCCGTGCCGGCGGAGCGGCGGCGTTGGGTGGAGCAATTGTTTGCCCAGGTGGGCGAGGTGCACGAGTTGCCCGAAGCCCAGCTCGATGCCTTCCTGGCCCTCACCTCCTCCGGGCCCGCGTTTGTGGCTGTGGTGGCCGAGGCCCTGGCGGATGGCGCTGTGGCGGCGGGGCTGCCCCGGCTGCTGGCCCAGCGCCTGGCCCATCGCACCCTGGCCGGCAGCGCGGCCCTGCTGCAGGAGCGAGATCTCCATCCCGGCCAGCTCAAGGACATGGTGAGCTCTCCTGGCGGCACCACCATCGCCGGCCTGCGGCAGCTGGAGCAGGCCGGGTTGCGTTCGGCCCTGATTGAGGCGGTGATCGCCGCCGCCGAGCGCAGCCGAGAGTTGGCCTGAGCCCACGACTGACGGAGTGCGGTCAGCCCTTGGAGGCGCCCAGCCGGGGCTCAGTGCCGGCCAGCAGCCGTTGGATGTTGCTGCGGTGGCGCCACACCACCAGCACGGTGGTGAGCAGGGCGAGGGCCAGGTAGGGCCAGCGCAGCCCCAGGCCAGTATCGGCAAACCAGCCCAGCATCAGCAGCGGCAGCGCCAGGGCTGCCACCACGCTGGAGAGCGACACGATGCGGCTAACGCTCAGCACGGCGAGAAAGATGCCGAAGCAGGCCAGGCCCACCGGCCAGGTGAGCCCCAGCAGCATGCCCAGGCCCGTGGCCACTGCCTTGCCCCCTTTCCAGCCCAGCCACACGGGCCAGATGTGCCCGGCCAGGGCCGCCAGCCCGGCCAGCACCACACCGACCCCGAAGGGGTCGAGCACGGTTTTGGCCAGCAGCACGGCGGCGGTGCCCTTGAGCACGTCCACCAGAAACACACCCAGGGCCGGCCCCTTGCCCACCACCCGCAGCACGTTGGTGGCGCCGGTGGAGCCGGAGCCCTCGCGGCGGATGTCGAGGCCGGCGAGCCAGCGGCCCGCCAGGTAGCCGCTGGGGATCGAGCCGAGTAGGTAGCCGGCGAGCAGCACGGGCAGGGTGATCAGGGGCATGGCAGGGGGGGTCAGTAGGGCTCGTCGGTGATCAGTTCGCCGGGGCCGGCTGCAAAGGCCAGCCACACCGGGAATTGCAGGATCGGGATGTCGATCACCTGCTCGCCCGCATCCACCACGATGAAGGGGAGTTCGCCGCGCTCCTCGAGGCGGTCGGCCCGCTCCACCAGGGCATCGGCCCGCTCGAACAGCACGATGCCGCTGGTGGGGCCGAAGTCTTCCCGCGCCAGGCCGAGGCAGTCCTGCAGGCTGCGGCGCCATTCCCCCAGGCGCTCGGGTTGGCTGGCCAGCACCAGGGTTTGGAAGCGCTCGCCGTAGAGCTCGCCCAGGATGGCGATCGCAGCCGCAGCCACCAGGGCATTGCGGCTGCGGCTGCCGCAGCTCGGCTGGGCGCCCCGGCCGCCCTGGCCCAGAAACCAGTCGTCGAGCAGGGCCGCCCCGCTGGGGTCGAGGGTGCGGCGCAGCTGCCAGGGATCGGCGTAGAAGTCGGGCTGGCCGCCAAAGCCTGCCAGGCGCTCGCGAATCAGTGCTTCGTCCCGGCTGAACTGGCCGGCGGCGGCCACGGCAGCACTCGGCTCGGCGGCTCCGGCGGCGGGGCTGGCCTGGTCGAGGGGAGAGGGCTGCACCAGCACCTGCTGGGGCACTAGCTCCACCTGCTCCGCCGCCACGGCCAGATCCTGCAGGGCGCCCACCAGGTAGTCCTGGAAGCCCTTGAGCCGCCGTGCCACCGCATCCGCCTGGCCGGCGAAGCTGGATTCGATCTCCTTCTGGATCTGGCCGCGGCGGCCCTCCAGCTGGCGGATCTCCTCCTGCAGGGCCTCGCGCTGCTGGCGCAGCTCGCTCAGGGCCAGGGCCTGCCAGTCGGGTTCAGGGCTGGGGGGCTCAGGGCTGGGGGAAGACTGGCTGGGATCGTCAGACATCGGTGTCGTCAGAGATCGCTGGGGGAATCGGGTCGCTCCGGGGAACTGGACGGGCTCACGTGCTGCTCCAGTTGCTGACGCAGTGTGGCCGCATCAAACAGCACCGGCAGCAGGTGAATGCTGCGCTGTTCACGGAAATAGAACAGCACCGGCAGCCCTGGCCAGAAGAGTTTCCAGCCCAGCCAGGCGGCGTAGGGGAAACGGCGCAGCAGACTCTGCTGGCGCCACACCAGCAGGGCGTCGCCGCCGAATTCCAGCCGCAGCAGGCTGGTTTGCAGCAGCAGGAACAGGCCGAACACGGCCACGCTGGCGCCCAGCCAGATCGCGCCGCTCCACCAGGGACGCAGGGTGAGGGCGGCCAGCCCCAGGGCGATCACCCCAAGGGGCACACCGAAGCTGGGCGCCAGCACGATGCCGCTGGAGCCGGGGGTCGCGGATGGATCAAGGGGATCAGGGGTGAGGGGATCAGGTGCAGGCATCAGCTGAACAGCAACTTGGTGAGCAGGGCATCCATCAAGGCGACGGTGACCAGAATCATCACCACGGCGCCCGTGGTGCTGGTGCCCACTTCCTTGGGACCACCCCGGGTGGTGAGCCCCCAACCACAGGCGATCACGGCGATCTGCAGGCCGAACACCAGCGCTTTGAGCAGCATGGACGGCAGATCGCTGGGCTCCATCCAGGTGCGCACCGAGTTCCAGAACACGGCGGGAGGGATGCTGTAGAGCATCGTGCTGCTCACCTGACCCGACCAGATCCCCACCCAGAAGAACAGCAGGCATTGCACCGGCGCCATGATCACCATGGCCAGAACCCGTGGCACCACCAGATACTCCACCGGGTCGGTGCGCAACATGGTGATCGCGTCGATCTGCTCGGTCACCTTCATGGTCCCGATCTGGGCCGCATAGGCCGTGGCCACCTTGCCGGTGAGCAGGGTGGCGGTGAGCAGCGGGGCGATCTCCCGCGACAGCCCCAGGGCCAGCAGGCCGCCCACTGTGGCGCTGGCGCCCTGCTTGGAGAGCTCAGCTGCCACCTGGATGTTGAACACAGTGCCCGCGGCCAGGGCGGTGATCAGCACGATCAGGAAGCTGCCAGGCCCGGCCTCCATCAGCTCCTGCATCAGGTCGTTGAAGCCGATCCGCCCCTTGGCCATGGCGCTCACGGCCTGGCCGCCAATCAGCAGGCTGGCGCCAAAGCGTCTCAGCCAGCGGGGCGCTCTGAGCCAGTCGGGACGCGTCATGGCTGGCGGTGCAGGCCTTTCTCCGGCCAGCGTCGCATCACCACCAGGCCAGCGACGATCAGCAGTGCCGGAATCAGGCCCATGCAGACGCGAATGGTGGTGAGGGCCGAAGCTGGTTGGAGCAGCCCCTGGGCGGCTTCGTAGCCGCTCAGGCTCAGCCCATTGCCGAGGGCAAACACGGCGACGCCGATGCCCAGCTTCTGCGCCACCACCATCCAGGCGGTGTAGAGCCCCGCGGGTTTGTCGGGGTCGGCATCGACGGCATCGGGCAGCAGGGCCCAGGGAATCAGGTAGGCGGTGGAGGCCCCCAGGCCCGTGACCACAATCGTGAGCACCAGCAAGCCCAGGCTGATGCCATTGCTGAGGCTGGCCAGAGGAGCTGCTGCGGCATCGAGGGGCACCAGCAGCGTCGCCCCCACGCAACCGGCGATCCACAGGCCTGTGCCCCAGCGCAGGGCGCACACCCGGCCGTGGCGTCCTGCGACCCGGCTCCACAGCTGCAATCCCGCCAGGGCACTGAGCTGAAATGGGATCAGGATCCAGGTGCTCCAGCTTTCGGGCAGGCGCATCACCACCGCCAGAAAGATCAGCGACACCGGCTGCATCAGTTGCAGCGCACACCAGAGCAAGAGGTAGAGCCCCAGCACCTTCACAAATCGCGGGTTGCCGGCGACGCGTCGCAGCTGGCGCCGGATCGGTTCGGGCTGGCCCGTGGGGCGTTGGCAGTTGCGGGCGAAGGGCGCCAGGCCCCAGCAGCACAGCAAGGTGAACAGCGTCAGCGTCAGCCCCGACACCCAGCCCATGCGCTGATAGCCCGAGGCACCCTGGCCCACCAACAGAGCTCCCAGCACCAGCCCCGCCAGGCCGGCCAGGATCGAGCCGGTGAAGCGGCCCGCACTCAGCTGGGTGCGCAGCTGGGTGGAGCTGGTGAGCTCGGAGGCGAGGGCGGAGTAGGGCAGGTTGACGCAGGTGTAGAGGCCCATGGCCACCAGCTGGATGGCCACCAGCACGGTGAATTTCTGCCAGTCCCCCCCAGGCGGCACCCACCACATCGCCACCAAGGCCAGGCCGAGCGGGATGGCGCTGCCGGCCATCCAGGGCAGACGCGGGCCCCAGGGGTGTTTGGTGTGGTCGCTGAGCCAGCCCACCAGGGGGTCGTTGATGCCGTCCCACACCTTCAGCACCATCAGCACCAGGCCGGCCATCCAGGCCGGCAACCCCACCACACCGGTGTAAAACACGAATAAATAGAAGCCCAGCTGGGTGGCGGCCATGCCGGTGCCGATGTCGCCGAGGCCATAGCTCCACAGCAGCCGGCGTCGCGCAGCTGTCCCCAGGGGTTGGCTGCGTGCCGCGGTGAGATCAGGCGTCACAGGCGGCGATTTCGAGCTGGGTGGGCAGGTCATAATGCAGTAACTGCAGGTTGCAGCCCCCGGTGGAGGGCCAACAATCCAGCAGTCGCTTCAGTACGTCTGTACTGCTGCGGGCGTAGTTTAGTGGTAAAACCTCAGCCTTCCAAGCTGATGATGCGGGTTCGATTCCCGCCGCCCGCTTCCTTTTCTCAATAAGGGTTTTCGGCCCAAAGCCCTTGCTGCGACTGGCGTTAGGGCTTCCAGTCTTTGCCAGCACCTGTTTGGCCGTGCCAGGCTGTGAGGCGAAACATCTCACCAAACGTCTCACATGCCGGCGGCCCGTGATTGGGAGGTGACGGTCAGGGCCGTCGTGTCTCACGCGCTGTCCCAAAGGGGCTGCCGCAGGGGCTGGACGGTTCTGAATCACCGCGGTCATGCGCGTCTGAACATTGCTGCTGGTGCCGGTGGGGGCAAGCGCCGCCAGGTGCTGCTGCCGGTCCCCTGGCAGTGCGACCAGGTCGATCAGATCCGCGACGCCGTGGTTCAGGTCTACGACGAGTTCCAGCAGGGCGTCGAGCCCGATGCCTGCGTTGCTCGGATGCCTCGTGCGGAGGAGCAGCGCGCCGATGGGGAGGCAGTGCTCCGATCGGCATCGAGCCAGGGCGGTCGCGCCAGGCATCGAGGTGGTGCGGCGCTCCACGCTCCTGGGGACTGGGATGCCTTGATTGCAGCCTTCCGGGAGCACAAGCTGATCAGTGGCGAGATCAAGCCGTCCACCTGGCACCGGGTTTACCGGCACCACATGAACCACGTGCTTGGAGCCGTGGCTGTGGCGGCCCCGCCGCAGAACGCCAAGCAGCTCCTTGAGACGCTGGCCCGGATCTGGGCGGACAAGCCGGGCGGGCGCACCCGCCAGATCCAGATTCAGTCGACTGCAGCCCTGCTGCGTTGGGCCGTGGCGGAGCGGCGGCTGGGTGAGGACTGGGATCCGCCGCAAGACCTGACGGTGTTCGTGGGCCGTTCGCGTGCAGCGAAAGCCATCACCACGCCGTTGGAGGTAGAGCACATCCTCGCGTTGGTGCGGGCCATCCCGGATGTCCGCTGGCGTTTTGCCTTTCAGCTGATGGCGGCCTACGGCCTCCGCCCAGAGGAACTTCAGCATCTGCAGATTCGCCAGGGCCGTCTCTGGTGCATGTACGAGAAGGTTGCCTCTCGCGGGAAGACCCGGCCACGGGTGCTTCGCACGCTGCCCTGTGATGACTGGGCGGATGGCTGGCGCCTGGAAGAGCGCTTCCCTGCCCAGGAGCTTCCCCCCATGCAGCCTGGCCTTGGTGGCGGCTATGTGGGCCACTACCTGATGAACCGGCCGCTCTGGAAAGAGCTTCGTCGGGAGTACGAGGCGAAGGGGGAGAAGCTGGTTCCCTACTCCTGCCGGCACGGCTACGCGCACCGGGCCCACGTGATCTGCGACCTGCCGCCCAAGGTGGTGGCCGCGGCCATGGGACATAGCGTCCAGACCCACCTGGCGGCCTACAGCCGCTGGTGCGGGGATGACGTGGTGGATGACGCCTTCGCCAAAGCGGAGAAGCGCCTCGGCCACGACCGAGCTGATCAGAACTCGGCGGCGTAATGCCGCACTGCCTGCGAGAACCCGCCCAACCCCTGTTCCTCCAGGGTTGCCAGATACTCCTCAACTGTTTTGGCCGGGTTCTTCAGGCTGGCCCGGTGCTGCCGCATCGCCGCGCACACCCGTTCGGCATCCAGGTTCAGTTGATCCACCAGAAACGAATCGGGATGGCAGGCGCCAAGGCCATAGCTCGCCAGGGCGTGATCCGGGAAGTCATTCAGGTTGAAGGTGATGATCAGATCGGCACCACACTTGATGGCGGCAGCCAGAACATGGCGGTCATCCGGGTCGGGTAACTCCAGAGCTGGAATTAGGGACTGATAGCCATTGACCCGCGCATCACGCACGTGAGCATTCATCAGCGAACGGGTGCGTTCGAGCTGCGCTCTGGAGAGATCAGACCGGTTCCGCAGCACGGCCGTCATCCACTCCTTGTGAATCTGGTCACTCCAACGGGCCCGGTAGAGATCGGTGAGCGCCAACCGCATCAGCAGATCGCGGAGTGGCGCGGGATAGAGCACGCAAGCGTCGTAGACGACGGTGAAGCGATTCACCTCAGTAGCCCAGTCCCAGCTCCTGGGCTTGGGCAGCCAGCTCATCGAGGGCCGCCGCACGCCGCTGATCGATGGCGTGCTTGTAGGCCATCAGGTCGGACAGGCGGATGCGTCGATGGGTGCCGACCTTGCGGAATGGAATCTCCCCTTGCTCCAGCCGCTCGATCAGGAAGGGCCGGGACACATTCAGCAGATCAGCGGCCTGCTGGGTCGTGAGCTCGGCATGCACCGGCACCAGCGTGACGGCATTGCCTTGGGCCATCTGCACCAGGATTCCCTGCAGCAACTCCAGCACCGCGGCCGGGATGGGGACAGATGCGTGCTGGCCGCCTTCCAGCTCAAGGGAGAGACAGGCTTGACGCAGGCCATGGCTGGCACGAAAGCGAGCGAGGTCGCGCAGGCTTGCTCCTGCGGCCTCAGCCGCCTCGGCTGTGGGAACCACGGGCTCCATGGAGCTGGGGAGCGCGACGGCCATGGGCAACGGGGGAGAGGCCACCTGAACAGTAATCAAAATAATCGCAGCAACCGCAGCTTCCGCAAGAGCGTCGGGCCTGCGTTCCATGGATTGCCGGCCAAGGCCCAGCCAGCGGGATGTAGGTCTGCACTGATCGCACCAAGATCAAGCTCCGCGCCGCAGGGTTCCGCCTGGTGGTCGAGGTGCGGGATCACACGAAGCTGCCGGTCCTTGCTGTCGGTCCTTCTCGTGGCGGTGGGCAAGCGGGAGCGCAATGCTGGCTACCGACAGGCCACCCAGCGCTGAGGCCCTACCCCATGGCCGACTCCATGCACCCTGAGCTGGATCAGCTGCGCCGGGAAAACGCTCGTCTGATTGGCCTTCTGGAGGCCCACCGTATCGCCTGGCGCTCCAGCGAACCCCCGCGGACGGAACCACCCCCGGACTCAGCTCAGCCCGTTGCCAGTGCTCCCGGTTCGGCGGAGCAGAAGGTGGCCCTGTTCCGTCGTTTGTTTCGCGGTCGTGACGACGTCTATGCCCTGCGCTGGCAGAGCCACAGCAGCGGGCGCTCGGGGTATGCACCGGCCTGCGCCAATGAATGGCAACCCGGCGTCTGCGAGAAGCCCAGGATCAGCTGCCGCGACTGCCAGCACCGGAAGCTGTTGCCCCTCACCGATGCGGCGATCTACGGCCATCTGGCCGGCGAACACACCCTCGGCCTCTACCCCCTGCTGGAGAACGACACCTGTCATCTGTTGGCGGTGGATTTCGATGAGCAGGACTGGCGCGAGGACGCCCGGGCCTTTCTGCGCTCCTGCCGGGAGCTGGGCGTGCCGGCGGCCCTGGAGATCTCCCGTTCCGGGGAGGGCGCCCATGTGTGGGTGTTCTTTGAGGAGGCGGTACCGGCCCGAGAGGCCCGTCAGCTCGGGGCAGCCCTGATCAGTCACACCTGCGCCGCGTCACGTCAACTGCAGCTGAGCTCCTACGACAGGCTCTTCCCCAATCAGGACAGCATGCCCAAGGGGGGCTTCGGCAACTTGATCGCCCTGCCGCTGCAAAAGGAAGCCCGGCAGCGGGGTTGCAGCGTGTTCGTGAATGACGACCTGCAGCCCTACCCCGATCAGTGGGCCTATCTGGCAAGCCTGAAAAGGTTGTCGGTGGTGGGGCTGCAGACCGTGATTCAGACCGCCACCAGCGGCGCCCATCCGCTCGATCTCGCCTTCATCGACGAGGAGGACCTGGCGACCCCGTGGAAGGCACCTCCTGCGATTGCGAAGCTCAGCGGGCCGCTACCCGCCTCGATCAGCCTCACCCTGGCCGACCGTCTCTATGTGGAGCGCTCGGGGCTGCCGCAACCGCTGCTCAATCGACTGATCCGCCTGGCGGCATTTGCCAATCCCGCCTTCTACAAAGCCCAGGCCATGCGGCTGTCGGTGTGGGACAAACCCCGGGTGATCGGCTGCGCTGAGAATTTCCCACAGCACCTTGGCCTGCCGCGGGGCTGCCTGGAGCAGGCGCAGCACATGCTGCAGGAACAGGGAATCGGCTGGGATCTGGTTGATGAACGCCAGAACGGCTCGCCCCTGGAGCTGGTGTTCACAGGTCAACTTCGCGATGACCAAGAAGCGGCGGTCGAAGCGATGCTGCGCCATGACATCGGAGTGCTGCAGGCACCGACGGCCTTCGGGAAAACGGTGGTGGCAGCAGCGATCCTGGCCAGGCGGGGTGTGAACACCCTGGTGCTGGTACATCGGGCTGAGCTGCTGCGCCAATGGCAGGAGCGATTGCAGTCTTTTCTTGATGTCCCACCCGAGACGATCGGTTGCATCGGTGGCGGCAAGGCCAAGCCCATCGGCCGACTCGACATCGCCGTGATGCAGTCGCTGGTGCGGAAGGGAGAGGTGAACCCTGTGGTGCAGGACTACGGGCAGGTGATCGTCGACGAGTGCCACCACATCGCCGCCACCTCCTTTGAAGCGATCCTCAGGCAGGTGAAGGCCCGCTATGTGCTGGGGCTGTCGGCCACCCTGGTGCGCCGGGACGGCCTGCAGCCGATCCTGTTTATGCAGTGCGGCCCTATTCGCCACACCGCCCAGCGACCTGCCGGGGCGCCCCAGACCCTGGAACTGGTGAGCCGCACCCATCAGCTCCCAGCACTACCGGCCGATCTGCCGATCCAGGAGCTGATGCGCCGGCTGGCGGAGGACCAACGCCGCAGCGAGCGGATCGTGGCCGAGGCCCTCGCCTGCTGGGGTGATGGCCGCAAGCTGCTGCTGCTGAGCGAGCGGACGGACCACATCACAGCCATCGCTGCCGCTCTGGCCGGACTGGTACCGAACCTGTTTCTGCTGCATGGCCGCCTGAGCGCACGCCAACGCAGCGCCACCCTGGCCGCACTGGAGCAGCTGCCCCCTGAGGCATCTCGCATCGTGCTTGCCACCGGGCGACTGGTGGGGGAAGGGTTCGACCATCCGCCGCTCGACACCCTCCTGCTGGCGATGCCCGTGTCCTGGAAAGGCACGCTGCAGCAATACGCCGGCCGGCTGCACCGGCAGCAGAGCGGCAAGACCAGCGTGCGGATCATCGACTGGCTCGATCTCGGCCACCCCGTGCCGCAACGGATGTGGGAGCGGCGGCTGCGGGGCTATCGGGCGATGGGGTACGAGCTGACCTCGACACAGCAGCCCTTGTCAGACGGCGGCCATGTACGGCCATCCCCCGTACAATGACAACGTTGCTCCCTGGTGTGCCATGTCACCGGTCGAGACCGCGCTCCATGCGGCGATCGAAGCGATTGACGAGCCCCGCTCCGCTCGGATGGACCAGCGCACCAAGCCCTCGGTGAAGGCCAGCATTGAGGCGGCAGCAGACCTGATGGGCATCGAGGCCTCCGCCTTCGTGGTGATGTCGGCGTATGCACGCGCCCAGGAGCTGCTCAGTGGCAGGCAGCAGACCCTGCTCAGCCAGGGCGATCACCAGGCACTGCTCGCCGCCCTCGACGAAGAGACCACGCCAACGCCCGCCCTGCTGGAGGCTTGGCAGCTGTACCAGGACCAGGTCGTGCGCTCTTGACCCGGTGGCCTATCGGATCGAAGCCTTTGACCCTGGCCTGCACGACACCAAGGACTTCTGCTGCGGCAGCGACAGCCAGGACAACTTTCTGCGCCGCACCGCCAGGCGCCAGCAGCGTGATGGCTACACCCGGCTCTACGTCGCCACTGACGCCGCCCAGGTCGCTGAACCTCGGGCCTGCCTGGGCTTCTACGCCATCAATGCCCATGCCATTGGCGTGGCCGACGTGCCTTCCGATGCGGCCCCGCGGCCCCCGCGCTCGAACCTGATCCCAGGCGTTTTTCTCAGTCACCTCGCTGTCGATGGGAGACAGCAGGGAAAGGGACTGGGGCGCATCCTGCTGGTGGATTCCATGCAGCAGTGCCAACGGGCGGGCCAGATCCTGGGGGTGCGGCTGATGTTGCTCGATGTGGAGGGCGCCGCTGGAGACGCGGAACGCGCACGCCTCCACAGCTTCTACGCGTCGATGGGGTTCCGGCCTTTGCCAGGTCGACCGGAGCGGTTGTTCCTGTCTCTGAGTGCTCTTCCACCTCCGCAATCGGGCGGATAAAGCATCAGAGGCGCAGATGTTTCCTGCTCCAGCCTGTGATCGTGGCCTCCACGTTCTCCATGTGCCACTGCAGCGGCCCCCGGCCCTGGGTGCAGCCCCAGCGGCGGTAGTGCTTGCCGGGGGTGAGCACCCCCCGCAGCCGCAGCTGGCGGAGTGTTTCACGGCTCATCCCCAGAGCTGCACATGCTTCTGCCGTCGTGACCCAGACCCGCTGGCGGGCTGGCGTTGTGGGGGTTTCCATTAGCCTCCTGCCAGCTGGGCGCGGAAGCGCTTGAGGGTGTCGATCAACCAGGAGCGGCGATAGCTCTTGACTTGGCACGGGGCCCCGTCAACAAACTGTTGGCGGCGAGGAGGTTCTTCTCCGAATTCCTCGCGGTAGGCCCTGGCCACGAGCTTGCCGGCTGCGCAGAACTGGTTGCGCGGCAGCACTTGCTGGAACACCTCCAGCCAAGCATCTCCCAAGGTGAGCTCCTGGTCAGTGGGGGCCCCCGGCAGCACTCCCGAGCTTGCGGTCAGCACGTTGCTGCGCACGATGTCCTTGAACAGGAGCTGATCGCGTTGATCGAGGCCGCCCAGCTGCTCGAACAGGGTGATGCTGCGTTCCACCAGCGCGATCACCTCGACCTCTCGCAGCCGGGGCGGGGGTGTTTCCACCGGCGCCGGTTGAGCCTGCTGGAGACTCTCCAGAAACCAACCATCCATCCACACCGCGAACGGTGCGCTGATCCACCGGGCCAGGTCGACTGCGACCTGGGGATGGACCCAGGTGCCGCCGCCCTGGCCCTGGCGGGACTCGATCAGGTCAAACATCCGAATTTCGGAGGTTTCAGCGAGGGCATCCAGATAGGTCTGGCAGCGGTCGCTCTCCCGGTACTTGGACCATTGCTTGCCGTTGGCCCTGCACATGGCTGTGGCATTGACGTAGCCATCGGTGGTGCGCCGAGAAATCGGCGTGCCGTTCCAGGAACGGGAGACCAGATCGGGGTGATCCATCGAGGCGAGAGGACTGACAGGAAAGGAGCCGGTGGTTGTGTTGTTCATCGGTCTGACAGCGGTGTGGCTGAACTCCCACCGGTGACGGCGGAGCGAAAGACGGTGTTGCTGCTAGTCACCGGTCGCGGCGGCACCGGCCCGGCGAGCACGAGCAGCAGGGTGCTGAGCTGAAACAGCAGCCCCAGCACAACCAGCAGGCGCAAGGCGACGAGGCTGCTGGCCGTGATGGCCACGGTTGTGGGCCGGCGGGTGCGGCAGAAGGCAGGCAACTGGGGACCGGGCCGGTGAAGGGGCCTGCCCCTCCAGGTCCCGGCGCTCTGGTCCTGACGATCGAGCGGCATCAGAACAACTCCTCCTCGTCGTCAGCAGCACCGGCGCTCCAATCACCGGCACCAGCGCCGGTGGTGGTGTAGCCCTCGACCTCCTCAAAGCCGTCGGTGGGATCGACCTGCTCGTAGGGCACGAACTCGACGACCTGAACAGCACGGGGCTGGAAGGTCATGCCGCAGCCGTTCTCCCCGTCCCAGTCGTAGATGTCGAAGGCCACCACCACCTTGGAGCCATTGCCGATGGCGGCCCCATCCCAGGGCTGCTTTTTGGCATCGACGATGCGGGGCCCCTCGGACAGAGAACCATCACGCCGCTGGAACTGCGGCACCTTGAAGCGCACCACCGTGATCTCGCTCGGCTTCTCCTTGTCGGGCTTCCAGGGGAAGCCCTTTCGGCGCGGCGCTTGCGGCTGCCGTGCAGGGCGATGAACTGATCCTCCATCGCCAGCAGAAAGGACTGGGCCTTCTCGTCACCGTTGGGGAGAAGCAGGTCGGTCGTCCAGGCCTTGGGTTTGCTCTTGTCGAGCTGATGCCTGGGGGTGATCAGGTGAGCCCAGCGCACTGCAGCGAGGGGCGTGCGGAAGACGTCTTTAGCCATGGGATGAATCGGTGGAAATCTGGTGTTGATCGAATGGAGGAAGGGGAGGCAGGCCAAAGCGCTCGCGCAGCAGGTGATGCACCGCTCCGCTGGCGGAGATGTTGTGGCGCTCCATCACCTCGCGGATCCGCAGGTACACATCGGTGCGCACCTGGGTCTGGATGAAATGGCGACCAGCCAGAGAACGGGGCTGCTCGCCATAGCGGCGTGGCGGCCGGGGGCGATGGCTCTCGCTCATGGGCCTGGCTCCGCAGGAGCTTCCGCCTGCATCTGGCCTTGCGCTTCTTCCAGGAAAAGCGCAATGAAGTCGCTGTGCTGCCGTTGGGTGATGCGATCACCGATGGAGCGCGCATTGCGCGGCACCTGGAAGTGCTCGCGGAAGGCTTTGGTCAGCTCCTGACGGCTCGCCTGGGGCAGCTCGAGGACGCGACGGTGAACCTCGCTGACCTCCTCAGGGGTGAGGGGAGCGAGGGCTGGATCACCGTCTGCGGGACTGCCATCAGCACTGCAGTCAGCCAGGGGGACTGGCTCCTGTGGAGACTCATCGTCGGCTTGCCGATCTGGACAAGCCTGCTGTGCAGGAAACGCATCAGGCTCTTCAGCCATCTGCTCTTTCGTATTTGCATTGGGCTGTACAGCCCGAGCCTGAGCGGACACAGGAATGCCCAGCAGCATGGCCAACATCAGACCGGTGGTTTCGGCCAGATCGCTGGCCTCATCAGCCCAGGACTCGCTGCAGAGCTCGGCCCCGGCGACGTGCATCACCGTGACCTGCAGCCTGGAGCGGCCTTGCTGCTCGCGCAGATGGGCGGACCAGCTGATGCCGCGGCGGAAGGCGGGGCGGGCTGAGTGCACCACCTCCGCCAGGTCGGCAGCTGTGATGGGGGACACCTCGGCCTGGAAGCAGGCCAGGGCATGGGTGAGCTGCTGCTCAGGGGTGGCGTGGCCCAGGTCAGCCGGTAGGGGCTCGGCGTCCGTGGGCCTGGATGGTGGAACCATGGCGGATCGAATCGGGCGGTTGCCCGCTGATCCGAAAATTAGCACTGTTCACTGATAGCCGCGCTCACAGCGGCTGTTAATTCCTAGCCATCAGGCTGTGACTGGCTTCTTGCCTTTGCGGCCGCTGGGCTTGGCGCCCTTCCTGTTGGCCGCCTCCCACTGGTCCAGCCAGCGCTTCGGCAGGTACAGGTCGCCCTCGATCCACAGCGGGGCCAGTTCCTCAGGCTTGTAGTCGCCGAAGCCCGTGAGCACGGCAAAGAAGCGCTTGCGGTGCTCTTCGCTGGCTTCGACCGCCAGGGAGTTGAGGGCGTCACTGGGTTCGAGGCCACACTCGTCGACAACCCGGCGCATCTGGCTGCGCCACTTGCTGGAGAGCTCCGTTGCCTTGCGCTGGCCGACCGTCGGCGCGGGAGTGGTGCGGAAGGCTTCTGGCACGTCCCTCAGGCCGCAGTAACAGGCCCATAGCTCCAGCGGCGTCCAGGCCGGGCAAGCCTCATCGCCTAGTGGGATGGCCCCTTCCAGCTTTTCCTTGATCGCCTGGGTCTTGACCGGGCCCCAGTCCTTCGCGGCGATGCGGCGGTTCAGTTCACCCAACTGCCAAAACGCCTTCTGGCGCAGTTCACCAGCCTTGCCCTGCTCGATCACCGAGAGGTTGCCGTAGGAGATCGCATCAAAGCCCGCCTCCTCCGCCCAGCTGCAGGCGGTGTACTGGGTCCAGCCGTTGATTCTTCGCCAGTTCAGCAGCATCCGACCGAACGCTGCGCGGTTCTCCTCCTGGTGCTCAAGCAGCTCCGCGTAGGTGATGGCCACGTTCAGGTTCCTGAATGGGATCCCAAAACCATACGGCAAACTTGGCACTCCTAGCCACGCCCTGTCACGTCCTGCCATGTCAGGGCCGGTCAGGCTCAAGCCTCTGCAGGATCAGCTTGGCAAGCTGCCCCGTAATCACCTTTCCTGTTTCTGCCTGCAATCTCAAAGCGAGGGTGTAGGGGTACTCGCCCGGATAGGCCTGTGAGAGACGCCTCAGCCGCTGCTGCACTTCTGCTGGATCCATCAGTGTCCCAGCGGCACTTGCCTTGGCGCGCCAAGCAACTGCTCGGCTTCCTCCACTGAGCGGCAGGCCGCGGCCAATCCGCCGAGTTCCTGCACGAGGCGCAGGAAGGCCCGCTGCTCCGGGCTGAGCACGCCCTGGGCTGTCTTGACCTCTAGGGCCACGAACTGAGCGAGCCGCTGACCGACCAGCTCGGGTGTGACCTCCAGCGAGCGCAGGCCGATCAGGTCGCTGCTGCCCTTGCACAGCCCAAAGCGCACGAAGCGACCCTGCTGGTCGACCAGGGCGCCGGTGTTGTTGCGCCAGAGCCGCACCGGCCCCCGGCCGCAGGCGAGGCGGATGCGCTGCTGGATTTCGTGTTCGCTGGGGGAGGAGGAGGCCATGCCTCCTGTTGCCGGGCTGGTTGTCAGCGAACGGCAGGTATTGGCTGTTTTGCCAATACGTGACAGGTATTCGCTGAATTGCTTCGGCGGGCAATAGCTCGGTCAGTCAGCCAGCCAGCCCGCTGCTGTAGGCCGTGCTCACCAGAGCGCTTCTGGGCTCAACTCAGTCACCTCGGTGGCCATGCCATCGAGGATCGACGTGCGCATCCCGGGAATCGAGACCAGATGCAGGGTCTCCCAGATTGCGCGCCAGTGACCTTCCCCCAGCAGAACAGCGTTGCCCCGCTTCCCAATGATCAGCAACGGCTCGTGGGACTGCCCCACCTCGTCAATCAGGGCGTCGAGCCGCTTGCGGGCTTCAGTGGTTGAAACGCAGGCCATGGCGCTCCTGCTGCCAGTCCGTGAAAGCGTATTGCTGCTGACGACCTGCGCAGGACCTGCGGAGCTGTCAGGACATTGTCTGGCAGGCAGGGCTAGGATGGCGGAAGACGGTGCTGTGATGACGTCATCCCCTTCGAGAAGCGAGAAGCTCGACCTGCGGCTGACGCCAGGTGCCAAGCAGACCCTGCAGCGGGCAGCCGCGGCGGCCCAGCGCAGCGTGAGCGAGTTTGTGTTGGAGAGCGCCCTGGCCAGCGCGGCTGAAACCCTGGCCGATCGGCAGAGCTTCCAGCTGGATGGGCAGCAGTGGGAGGCTTTCGTGGCTGCCCTGGATGCTCCACCCCAGGTGCATCCGCGGCTGGTGCGGCTGCTGCAGGAGCCGAGCGTGCTGGAGCGGGGTGTTGCGGAACAGAGGCCTGCTGGTGGCGCCTGGTGAGCCGCTACCGGATCGAACCGCTCCAGGCCAGTCATGCCGTGGAGTGTTTTGATTGCGGGGAGGAAGCCCTCAACCGCTTCCTGGGCCGCTTTGCCCTGGCGAATCAACGAGCGCGGGCCAGCCGCACCTACGTGGCGCTGGATGGCGACGTCGTCGTTGGCTTCCACACCCTGGTGGTGGGTGAGGTGAGCCCGGAGCAGGCACCCGAGCGGATTGGCAAGGGGTTGGCGCGGCATCCGATTCCGCTGATGGTGCTGGCCCGGCTGGCCGCGGCGGTTGCGCACCAGGGGAAGGGCCTTGGCGCCGCCCTGCTGAAAGACGCGATCGGCCGGACGCTGGCGGCGGCCGAGATCGCCGGCATCCGCGCTTTGGCGGTGCATGCCAAAGATGAACGGGCCCGAGGCTTCTACGAGCATTTCGGCTTCCGGCCCTCGCCCACTGACCCGCTGCACCTCTTCGTGCTGCTCAAGGATCTGCAGGGCATCGCCGGCGGCTAAAGGGTTGGCGAGGAGGAGGGCTCAGTCAGCTCCAGCTCCACGCCGCCGAGCAGGGCGAAGTGTGCATGGATGCGAGTGCCCAGGCCCTGACCACCAGCGACGGGCTGTCGGGCTTCGAGGGCGGAGCGGAGGATCGTGCGGGCTTCCTCCTCCATCGATCGACCATGGCGGGCGGCCTGAATGCGCAGCTGCTCCTTGGTGTGCTCGTCGAGGTTGCGGATCGTGAGCGTGGTCATTGACGACTCTCGCTGGCGCTGACGGCAATGCTGTCAGTGCTAAGGCCTCTGACCGCGCGTAGCCATCCCAGTGGGGATCAAGTGCTGTGCTGACGAGCGGCTGAGTCGATGGCTGGTTGTCGCGCTCGCCGGGAGGAGACCACGCCCCTGCCTCTGTGCCGCACACCCGCCCTAGATTTGGTCATCTAGGTGGTCAATGGTCATGGTGCAGGTATCGGTGGCGGAAGCCAAGACCCAGCTCTCCAGCCTGCTGGATGCGGTGGAAGCCGGCGAGGTCGTGGTGATCACCCGCCGCGGCAAGCCCATCGCCGAGCTGGTGCCGCGCTGCAGCGTGCGTGATCTGCTGCCACAGCTGGCAGCCCTGCGAGAAGCCCTGCCAGAGCAGCAAGTCAGCGGCGTGGAGAGCATGCGGCTGCTCCGGGACGAATCTCGCCCCTGATGCTCTACCTCGACACCTGTGTGCTGCTGGCAGTGCTGATGCCGGAAGTGCACTCCGCCGCCGCGGTGGCATTTCTAGAGGCGGCCAGGGCACCGTTGGCGATCAGCTCTTGGAGTGTCACCGAGCTCCATTCCGCCCTTGGCCTCAAGGTGCGAACCAAGGCCCTGAGCCAGGCGCAAGCCGAGTCGGTGCTGCAGGGTTTTGAGCGCAGCCTGGCGCCGGGCCTGCTGGTGTTGGAACTTGAGCCGCAGGACTTCCGCAATGCCAACGCCTGCCTACGCGGCTGGAGCACGTCCCTGCGAGCGGCCGATGCCCTGCACCTGGCCATCGCCAGCGGCCGTGGTGCCACCCTCTGCAGTCTGGATGCTCCGTTTGTGGCGGCGGCCCAACAGCTGGGCCAGGAGGCTGAACTCCTGGGGGCAGGCGGCAAGCCGGGCAGGGGTTAAGTGCTGCGCTGCCGAGCGCCCCAAACGTGTCTGGCCCAGCCGGGTTTGTAGCCGCGCTCCTGCTCCCGCTCCAGCAGCTCCTCGAAGGTCCGGCAGCCAGCTGCCGGGTGCGTGCGCCGGGGCCTCTGCTGCAGGTTGTGTTTGGGCCGGTGGCGCGCGGCGCCCGTGACTTCAACCAGTTCGCCTTCCAGTTGCTGGATCCCGCGCCGCTGCTCATCGCGTTCCTCGGTCAGGAACAGGTGGCCGCAGTCCGGGCAGACCTGCACAGCACTGGGGCAGCTGCAGAAGCAGAACGGGCAGTCCTTGATCGGAATCGAGACGCCCTCCCTGCGGCGCCGACCAGCCAGGTTCCACTCACGCTCATCGGTGGGCAGGCCGTGGCGATGGGCATTTCCGACGTGATCGAGGATCACTGCTTCCTGCTTCCCAGGTGCGGGACGCAGAGCCCGGCCAACCATCTGCAGGTAGAGCGACAGGCTGGCGGTGGGGCGCATCAGGATCGCGCCGCCGACTGAGGGGATATCGGTGCCCTCGGAAATGATCATGCAGCTGGTGAGCACCTCCAGTTCGCCGGTGCCGAGCCCAGCGATCAGGCGCTTTCGCTCCTCCGCTGGGGTGCCGCCGCTCACCGCGGCGGCGCGAATTCCCGCACGACGAAAGGCGCCGGCCATCTTCTCGGCGTGCTCGATCGTGCAGCAAAAGCAGATGGCCGTGCCCGGGTTCAGACGTCGCTGGTAGTGCGAAACGGCATCGCCAATGGCGGCCCGATCGCCAAAGGCGCGTGCCGCTTGCTCCAGGTCGTACTCGCCCTTGCGGCGGCGGAGCTTGCTGTTCCTGGCCCCTGGCCAGGAGAACACCTTGGGCCGCGCCAGCCAGCCCTGTTCCACCAGCTTGGCCGCGGAGGGCCCCAGCACCAGGGCCTCGAAATAGCCGCCGGCCTCCACGCCGAGCCCTTTGCCGTCGAGGCGTTCCGGGGTGGCGGTCTTGCCGATCAGATGCGCCTCAGGCCAGGCGTTGATGACCCGGCCCCAGACATTGCCGGCCACCAGGTGGTGGGCCTCGTCCTGAATGATCAGATCCGGCGCGGGAAGCAGGTCGAGCCGCCGGACCACGGTCTGCACTGAGCCCACCGCCACCTGGCGGCCCTGCAGCTGGTGGCCTGGGGCGATCACGTCGGGCTCCAGGCCCCAGGCCCGCACGGTGCCGGTGAGCTGGTCAATCAGCTCGGCCCGGTGGGCGAGCACCAGCACCCGCCGGCCCTTGCCGGCCGCGCCCTGCACGATGGCGCCGATGGTCTGGCCCTTGCCCGCGCCGGTGGGCATGACGGCACAGACCCGGCGGTGGATCTTGAGGGCGGCGCGGAGGTCGGCCAGCAGCAGCTGCTGGTAGTCGCGCAGGACGATCGGGGCCATGGGCAAGCGGCAGGCTTTGCGCTGGGGCGTACGTCTCAGCAATGTTCAATTTATCAAGCTTTGCTGGGTGTGCTTAGGCTGTGCTCAGAACTCCAGGCATTTATGGCTTCTTTCGCGCCACCGCTGAGCGTCTCCATCACCGAGGCGCAGTTGGCTTGGCTTGACCAGCGTCGCCTGCATGGTGCCCTCAGTCGCTCGGCGGTACTGCGCCAGGTGATCGATGCCGCGATCGCGGCAGAGCGGGCCGGCGTGGCCAAGCCAGGGCCCGTGCTGGCGGCAGCCGCTGAGCGTCGTTGATCCGCGCCGACACCCATGGCAACCGACGTGATGATTGCGGCCAATGGCCGCTGGAGGGACATCCTCGAGGTGTTGGCAGGACTGCCTGCCGAGCAGCTCAGCAATCGCCACCAGCCTTGTCCTGCCTGCGGGGGACGAGACCGCTACCGCTTTGACGACCGGGACGGCAGTGGCTCCTGGTTCTGCAATCAGTGCGGCGGCAAGGACCACCTGGGTGGAGGCGGAACCGGAATGGACCTGCTGATGCGGGTGCGCCGCTGGAGCTTCCGCCAGGCCTGTGAGGAGGTGGAGCGCTATCTCGGTTTGGAGGCGCTGGGGAATGGCCGGCATCGGCCCCAGCCGGTCTCCAGCGGCAACGGCACCGGAGGCAAGGCCCATGCGGCCAAAGGACTCCCCGGCCATGCCAGTCGGCCCTGGCGTCAGCCCGAGGTGCCGCCTGCTGACGCCGCGCCGCCAGAGCTGGAGCGGGGTGCGATCGCCCAGTGGTGCTATCGCGATGCAGCGGGAAACCAGCTGTTCTGGATCCAGCGGCTCTGCCCTGGCCGCAGCAGGCGCAAGGCTTTTCTGCATCGCGTGTGGCTCGATGGCGGCTGGCACCAGCCCAGCCGCCGCGATCCCTTCTCCTGCGAGTGGCCTGCCCCACGGCCGGTCTACGGCCTGCAGGGCCTGAGCCAACGCCCAGACGCTCAGGTGCTGGTGGTGGAGGGGGAGGGCGCGGCCGATGCCGCTGCCCGTCTGTTCCCCGAACACGTGGTGATCAGCTGGGCCAACGGCACCAACGCCATCGCCAAGACCGACTGGCAACCGCTGGCCCCACTGGGGCTGGCGGGACGGAAGGTGATGCTTTGGCCTGATGCCGACGCGCCCGGCCGCAGGGCGATGGCGCGGCTGGCCGCACTGTTGAGCGAGCAGGGCTGCAGCGTCGCGCTGGTAGACCCTCCGGCCGATCTACCGCAGGGCTGGGATCTGGCCGATGCCGACTGGAGCCCGGCAGAAGCAGCCGACCATCTGCAGCAGTGGCTGCAGCCACTGCTGGCAGGTGAAGGGGACTCGGACGAGGACGCAGAAGCTGATCAGCAGGAGTCCGCTTCCGGTGACCCCCCTGCTGGTGGTGGCGGCGGCGCGCCATTTCAGTGCCTCGGCTACGACGGCGAGGCCAGCTACTACCGCTCGGGGCGCACCGGGCAGGTGCTGCGGTTGAGCCGTTCGGCCCACACCGCCACTCACCTGATTGCCCTGGCGCCGCTGGCCCACTGGGAAACCCTTTACCCCAGCCGCACCGGCGTGAACTGGTCAGCGGTGGCCAGTGACCTCTACGAGCGCTCGATCGCCGCCGGGCTTTTCACGCCCGATCGCATCCGCGGCCGCGGGGCTTGGTGGGACGACGGCCGGCCGCTGCTGCACCTGGGCGATCGGCTCGTCACCCCCGACGGGGAGCACCTGATCACCAGTCCCTTTCGCTCGCGCTACGTCTACCAGCGCATGTCGCGGCTGGATGGGCCCGGCGATGTGGAGCCCCTTTCGGTGCAAGAGGCGGCGGTGATCGTGAGCATCGCCAACCGCTTCCACTGGGACGTGCCCGCCTCCGGCACCCTGCTGGTGGGCTGGGTGGTGCTCGGACCGATCTGCGGTTCGCTGCGCTGGCGGCCCCACGTCTGGCTGACGGGCGGTGCGGGCTCGGGGAAGAGCGCGATCCTCGATCGCTACATCACTCCCTTGCTGGGGGACTTCGCCCTGCTGGTAAGCGGCTCGACCACAGAAGCCGCGCTGCGCCAGTCGATCTGCTCCGACGCCGTGCCGGTGGTGTTTGACGAGGCGGAGAGCAACGAGCGGCCAGATCAGCAGCGGATGCAGGGGATCCTGTCGCTGGCGCGGGTGGCCAGCAGCGAGAGCGGGGCCTCACTGCTCAAGGGCTCACCCAGCGGGGAGGTGAGCCGCTACCGGGTGCGCTCGATGTTCCTGCTCAGCTCGATCGCCACTGCTCTCAAGCAGGGAGCCGACCGCAGCCGCTTTGCCCAGCTCACGCTGCGCAACCCCGCCGAGCTGCCCAAGGGGGACCGGGAGCTGCATTGGGCCTCGCTGGATCGGGACCTGGATCGCCACATCTCCAGTGAGCTGGGCCGGCGTCTGATCGCCCGCACCGTGAGCCTGATCCCGATGATCCGCCAGGCGGAAGGGGTGTTCACCCGGGCGGCGGCGCGGCACTTCGACTCCCAGCGGCTGGGGGATCAGTACGGCACCTTGATGGCCGGGGCCTGGTCGCTGCTCAGCGATGTCGTCCCCACCCAGGAGGAGGCGGAGCAGTGCATCGCCTGCCATGACTGGGAGAGCTACAGCCAGAGCACCGAGCTCAGCGATGAGCAGCGCTGCATCCAGACGATCCTGCAGCACCCGTTGCGGGTGGAATGCCCCGATCGCACTGTCACCCGCACGATCGGCGAGCTGGTGGAGCTTGCTGTCCACCAGGCTCACGACCTGGAGATCAGCGCCGAGCTGGCTGTGCAGGCCCTGGCCCGCCAGGGATTGCGGCTGGAGCCGTCCCATCTGCTGGTGAGCAACACGGCCGAGCCGATCGCCCACATCCTGCGGGAGACCGCCTGGGCCCATGGCTGGGCGGTGGTGCTGTTGCGCCTGGCTGGCGCTCAACGCCGCGGGCCGGTGCGCTTCTGCGGTGCCGGCATGGTCACGCGGGCGGTGGCGATTCCACTGGCGGTTCTCTGAGCTTCAGCGTCACAGCCATGACACCCCGAAACACCCCACCGTTATGCCCAGATCGACTGCAGCGCAGCCGATCCCAGCGGTTGTAATGCTGTAACGCTTTTTGCCGGGGGGAGACACCCTCACACACACATAGACACTCATGCACACCTGCGCAAGGACACACTGCTGCTTGCTAATGCTTCTATTTATAGAAAGAGGGTTACAACGTCACAGGGTCCGCTCAACCCCTGCTCTGGCGCAGGATTTCGGCTGTGACGCCTGCCGTCACAGCCCGTTGCGAGGGAAACGGCCATGCTGACGGCGACCTGGCTGGAACCCATCCCCGGCCTCTGGCGGGATGAGGCAGCGCATCGGTACTGGCTTGGGGATCACCTGTTTCCGGTGTCGATAACGGGGGTGCTGGCCCACGGGCTGAGCGAGACCGCCAAGCGAGCGATCGAGGCCAAGCGGCCGATCTGGGAGCCCCGCGGCACAACGGTGCATGCGGCCCTGGAGCGCTACAGCCAGGCCCGCTTCCTGGTGGGCAAGAGCGCGGCCGAGGCCCTGCTGGAAGCCGAAACCGTGCCGGGCCATCACCCGTATCGGGACTGGATCCTGCCGTTGCTGCAGCTGCCGCTCTGGGATGAGGTGCGGGTGATCGCCAGCGAGCGGCTCACCTGCTGCCTGACACGCAACGTGGCCGGGGCCTTCGATGGGGCGTATGTCTCACCGGCCCTGAGCGAGCGGCGGGGGCATCAGGTGCGGGTGCTCTACGACCTCAAGACCCTCTCGGCCCACGGCCGGCCCTATTCCACCGCCGCCCAGCTGGGCGGCTACATGGTGCTGGAGGCCGCTCAGGGGAACCACTACGAGCTGGGCCAGACGATCTGGAGCAAGCCCGGCGAGGCGTTCATCAGCACCTTCTACAGCCGGGAGCAGTGCCTGGCGGCCTGGGCTGCCGCCTGGAGCCGCTACTGCCTGACCCACAGGCCCTTCTGAGCACAGGGGGAGGACTGGTTAGGAATTAACAGTCCCTGTGATTGCGGCTCTCAGGACAGAGCCCATACAGTGAACCCCTGGCAAGCTTTGGCCTGCTGGCCTCTGAACGCTGTGCTCATGGTGATGCCTGCTGCCCCTGCTGAAGCCGCCCCTGCGCCGTCAGGCGCGCCACGCGGAGCGACGGATGGGGCAGGCGCCATCGATGCGATGCTCGATGCCATCACGGCCCTCAAGGCTCAGCAGAAGCAGCTTGAGCAGCAGATCGAACCGCTGCTGGACGCTCTCAGCGATGCCATGGCGACCGGCCAGCTGGATCCCTCTTTCTCCCACAACGACTGGGCCTTTGCCCACAGCGCCGGCCGGCTGAGCTACGAGTTCCCGCCGGCGGTGCAGCAGATCGAGCAGCAGCTCAAGGCCGTCAAGGACGTGGCGATCCAGCAGGGCAGCGCCACGGAGAAGCGCGGCAAGCCCTTCTGGACCATCCGCCCCCCGAAGACCCAGGACCAACCGTTCTGAGCCGATGCCGCAGCGTGCCCACGCCCTGCCTCCCGCCGATCCGGTGGAGGAGCTGCGCGCTGCGGCCAGCGCGGAGGACGACAACGGCAAGCCGCTGTATGAGCCCACCGATCCGGCCCGGCCGATCGGCCATGCCAATCCACCGCGCCGCCCCAAGGGTTTGGCGTATCAACTGACCCCCAGGCCCTCACGGCTGGAGGTGGAACGGCGCATTGCTCAGGCACAGCTCTGGGTGGCTCAGCGCCTACCTCTGATGCAGATCATTGAAAATGCTCGTGAAAACTGGGGAATCCACAACACCCAGACGGTCAACCGATACCTGAACCTCGCGCGGGAGCGCATGGTTCAGGAGCTGATCTCTGACCGGCGCCGACATCAGGCCGAGCAGATCTTTGCCCTCAATGACTGCGCTCGCCGGGCAATGGATGCGGGCCAGTTCAACGCCGCCGTCGGCGCGTTCCGGGTGATCGCCGAGATCGGCGGGCTGCTGCGCGCGCCGATCAAGGCACCAGACGGGCAGGCGGCAGGGGGCAAAAGCTGATGCCCGGCCTGCTGCTGGATCCGGCATCTGATCTCTGGGCCGATTGGGGCCTGCTGGGTGCCCCCGATCCCTCCCGGCTCTCCGCAGAGCAGGCCGCCCCAGGTCTGTTCCGCGACTTCATCCGCGAGGCCTACCCGAGCTACGCCTTCCACACCTGGGCCGAGCGGCTGATCGCCCTGCTGCAGAGCGTCGCCGATGGCCAGCTCAACCGCCTGATCGTCTGCTGCCCGCCGCGGCTGGGCAAATCACTGCTGGTCTCCAAGCTCTTTCCCGCCTACTGGGTGAGTCGCTACCCAAGCCGCTTCTGCGCCATTGCCTCCTACTCAGCCGAGCTGGCCTACGCCCATAGCCGGGAAGCACGGCACTACATCCGGGCCTGCGGCCATGCCCTCTCCAAGGACTCCACAGCCGTGGGCAACTGGCTCACCCCCGAGCGCGGCGGCTGCATTGCCGCTGGCGTGCGCGGCCCGTTCACCGGCAAGGGCTATGCGCTGGGGATCATCGATGACCCCTACAAGGGTCCAGAGGATGCCAACTCCGCCGGCCAGCGCCAGAAGCTGATCGAGTGGTTCCAATCCGTCTGGCTCACCCGCGCCGAACCCGGGGCCCCACGGGGGCCTTTGCGATGGGGTGTTGCAGGGGAGGGCCAACGGGAGGGCTTGGAAGAAGGCAGGCCGGGGGCTCGATCTGCGGCGCAGGTGGTGGTGCTGACCCGCTGGCACCAGGACGACCTGATCGGCTGGCTGCTGCAGCAGGAAAGCGGCGACGCACCGCAGCACTGGCATGTGCTGAACCTGCCGGCCACCTGTGAGCCGCCCGAGCAGCAGCTCAGCTTCCCGTCCACCTGCACGCTCGAGCCGGACTGGCGCCAACCCGGTGAGCCCCTCTGCCCCGAGCGCTTCCCGCTGACTGAGCTGGAACAGATCAGGATCCGTGCCGGTAGCTACTGGTGGAATGCCCTCTACCAGCAGCGACCTTCCCCAGCGGAGGGTCTGCTGTTCCAGCGGCAGTGGCTGCGCCGCGCCCAGGGCCAGCAGACCGTCTCCCCGTTGGTGCTCAGCTGCGACCTGAGCTTCAAGGGAGGGGAGGGGAACGACTACTGCGGCTTTGTGCTGCTGGGGCTCCACAGCGACTGCAGCAGTTGTCATCCAGCCGCGGACGCCCGGGCCCAGGGCCTGCAGCTGCACCGCTCCGCGGCACTGCTGCCGCCCCCAGCGTCATCCCCTGCGCAAGCGGCAACCGGTCCTGCAGCAGGCGAGGCGGCAGGTGGCGCGATCACCGTGCTGTGGAGCCAGCACCAGCGCCTCGATCTACCGGGGGTGGTGAAGTTCCTCACCCACACCCTGGCTGATCTCAACCAACGGGGCCTGACGCCTGATGCCGTGCTGGTTGAGGACGCCGCCAATGGTCCGGCGGTCTGCCAGCTGCTGCAGCGCCAGATCCCAGGGCTGATCGCAGTGCGGCCTGCCGGCAGCAAGGTGAGCCGGGCCCATGCCGTTGCGCCGCTGCTGGAAGCCGGCCAGCTGGGTTTCCAGGCCGGCAACGACGCCTTAATCACAGAACTGCTGGGGTTCCCCAACGCCGCCCACGACGACCTGGTGGATGCCTTCTGCCAGGGGGTGATCTGGCTGCAGAACCGTCACTGGCGCGGCCAGGGCAAGGCGCCGCCCAGGCCCCTGCTCTTCTCCCGCTGAGGGGGCAGATCCCCCCTTTTGCATCTCCCCACCACCTCTCGCTGCCCTTGCCATGAGCCCTGCTCCGGTCAATCACTGCCCCAGGCCCCAGGAGCGCGCGCCCATGTGCACCATCGCCAGCAGGCGAGCGCATCGCTGCCGTTCGCCCCATGCCGCTGCTGATGCTCTGGTGGTCGAGCACCTGCCCTTTGCTGCTCGCGTGGCGGCCAACTACGCCCGCCGCACTGGCCACCCCAAAGAAGACCTGGAGCAGCTGGCAGCGATCGGGCTGATCAAGGCCTCACGCCGGTACGACAGCCAGCGGGTGAACCGCAGCTGCTCCAACTTCATTGCCTACGCCAGGCCCTACGTGAATGGCGAGATCACCCACTACCTGCGCGACAAAGGGTTTCTGATTTCGGTGCCGGGCCGCTGGCGCGAGCTGCATGCCCGAGGCCAAAAGCTGCTGCGGCAGGGGATAAATCCAGCCCAGGTGCCGCAGCTGCTCGGGCTCACGCCAGAGCGCTGGGCCGAGATCGCAGCGGCCTGCTCGGTGCGGGTGGTGGCGATGGCGATCAGTCAGACAGAAGGAGTCTTGGAGTGATGGCCGCTGCCGAGGGGCCAATAATTTCAATCAGGAAAAGCAGCTCCGTAGATCTCGACAAGTTCATCGTGATAGCCCCAGCCGATGCCGGATGAAGACTGCACGACCTCAGCGAAACGATCCCTGAAGGGCTGCTGCAATTCCTGGGGCAGGACGCAAATGGTCTCAGCAGCCCGGCTGGCCATTGTGATCAAGGCGTTGTAGAAGCCCGCATCAACATCGCCGAACTCCACCGTGAAGGCATTGCCCTGCTCCAGAAAGACCAACATCAGATCTGCTTGGGCGATTGGGTTGGCAACTGCTTTGCAGAAATCGGCAACGACCTTCTTGGCTTTGGCGACTTGCAGTGGACGATTGCGTTGCACATCTGGATACAGACAATCGGCGACAACCACCTTGCACTCATCCATGGCAGCCTCTGCATCCGCGAAGCGGGCATGAAGAAAGGTCTGGTTCTGCTTGGAGAGTCGATAGAGCTCAGCAACAAGACTGAGCAGTTCGTCGTGGCTGAGCTTGATAACCGCTGATTTAACGGCTGACCATGTCTGCTTAGGCATCTTGAGGCTAGTCGAGACTTAAATATGGTTGCCATACTGCCGGTGGGTGGGAAAGAATTCTGCATCTAGTCGGAACTTGTCAATTCCTGTCCACTCGAGTGGCGCGTTAGAAGGGCCCGCTCAACAGACAAACATCGCAGACTCTGGCTGGCCTAGTTGAACTCAGGCCACCTCAGCCTTCTCCTGAACACCGGCGCTGAGCTTCAACCCAAGCGCAGCGATCACCTTGAGCACAGTGTCAAAACTAGGGCTGCGATCACCAGATAGCGCCTTGTACAGGCTTTCGCGTGAGAGCCCTGTTTGGCGTGCAATCTGTGTCATGCCCTGGGCACGGGCTATATCGCCAAGAGCCTTGGCAATGAAGGCCGCATCGCCATCAGCTTCTTCAATGCATGCCTCGAGGTAGGCCGCCATTTCGTCGGGGGTTCTGAGTGTCTCAGCGACGTCGTAAGGCAGGGTCTTGATCTCCATCAACCGTTCTCCTTGATCTGGCGAGCCAGCGACAGTGCTTCATCAATGTCTCGTGGTTGAGATGCCTTGTCGCCACCGGCCAAGAGAATGATCAATGTGGAGCCCTTCTGCTGGAAATAAACCCTGTATCCAGGGCCGTAGTTGATCCGTAATTCAGAGACGCCACTTCCAACAGGCCTGATGTCACCAGGATTGCCGCCAATGAGACGCTCAATCCTGGCTTGCACACGCGCCCTAGCCCTGAGATCACGCAGATCCTCGAGCCATCGAGCGAACCGCTCTGTCTGCCGAACTTCAACCACAGACCCACTGTAGCCGTGTGGCTACGCATCGGCAAGCGGCTAGGCCGCTGCAAGTCCCCTCCTGCCTGTTCCTTCAAGCGCTGAATGGTCGAGTCCGATAACCACCTGTTCAGCCGGATACACGATCACAGCAGCCGCTCCAGCAAAACCACCCTGGCCGATGGTGCATTGCAGCCGCCGGCAATAGCCAGCAGCTGCTGATCTTTTTTGCTGTCGCTGGCCACTGGTCCAATCCCCTGGCTCCTGCATCCATCCCTGGCGGCGCTGCTGCCCCGCCTCGAGCTGGTGGCCGACTGCTGGCACCTGCTGGCTGACCCCAGTGGCTCAGATCGCAGGGAGCACTACCTGAGCCGCGGCGAGCGCGAACCCGAGAGTGCCTACCGCCGCCGGCTGGAGGCCGCCCTGCCCTCGGGCTTCTTCCGCGATGCACTGCGCACCTTTGCCGGGATGCTGGCTTCCAGCCACTGGCGTGAACTGCCCCCGTCGCTGCAGGCGGTAATCAGCGATGTGGATGGATGCGGCACCGACCTGGGGGTGTTCCTGGAAGCTGCTGATCTGGCGGTGCTGCGTGACGGCGCGGCCTTGGTCGGGGTAATCCCCCCCGGCCATAGCTGGCCCAGCGAGGGCGATAGGCAGCAGGCCCTGCGCAATGGCGATCGGAACTCCTTGCCTCGCTTGCTGCTGCTGGAGCGGGGTGACGTTCTCAACTGGCACCTGCCGGCTAACCACGCCCTGCCTGATGCGATCACCTGGCGGGAGCGTCTGCCCAATCCGCCCGTTGGAGCACCTGATGCCTGCCTGGAAGCCTCAGGTGGCTATCGCAAAGGGATGTCTCCCCATCTCTGGCATTACCGCACGGTGGCGCTGGAGCCCGGCGTGGGCATGCAACTCACCTCAGAGGAGCTGGTCCCAGATCGCCAGGCCCCGTCAGGGTGGAAGCGTCAGGTGATCGAGCAACGCCAGTATCTGGGCCTCAGCGCACTGCCGGCGATCTGGTACGCCAGCCACGGCTCTGCCTTTGGCAATGGTGAGCTGCCGCACCTGGGGCTGGCGCACCAGTACCTGAACCATTTCTGCCGGCAGAGCGACTACCAGGAGCTGCTGTATCGGACAGCGCTGCCCGTTGGGGTGCGCACCGGAGTGCTGGGTCCGATGGGTGGGACCGGCTCTGCCGGTGAACCAGTGGTGCTGGGTCCCAACAGCGTGATCGACCTGCCGGAGGGGGCCAGCTTCCAGTTCGTGGAGATCCAGGCCCGTTCGCTGGCGGAGCACCGCGCCTGGCTCGAATCGCTGGATCAGGGCATGCGCCGTGATGCCCTGATCCCCTCCGGCGCCCAGGGTGCACCGCGCACCGCCACTGAGATCTCCCTGGCGGCATCCCAGGCCTATGCGCTGCTGCAGAGCCAGGCGATCCAAAAGGCGTCGATGTTTTCTTCCCTGCTGGAGCACTGGTGCACCCTCACCGGTGAAGCCCTGCCGCAGCGCGATGGTCCGGCGCTGCTGGTGGAGATCAGCCCGCTGGCACCGGCCCCCAAGCCGCAACCGACCGTGGCCGAGATGCTGCAGCTGCAGGAGCGGGGAATCATCAGCGAGCAGGCCCTGCGGCAATGGCTGGGGGATCTGGCCGGCATCGCACCGGCAACGACATGACGCAGATGCAGTCAGGACTCCCGAGTGCACCCATCGGTGCGACCACCTGGAAACCGAGCGACCAGGAAGCCATCCGGCAGGCCCTGGCCCTACCGGCGACGGTGCCTTGCCTTGATGCCATCGGCCGGGCAATGGCCGATCTGGAGCGTCAGCACCCGGCCGGAGTACTCAGTGCTCGCGCGCTGCTGGATGCGGTGGCCTTGATTGACCAGCAACTCCTGGCCGGTGGACCTGAGCAGGAGCAGGCGATCCAGAAGACCAGCCGCTCTGGCCCCATCGCTGGTTCGGTGGCAGCCGCCGGTGACGCTCCACTGCAAAAGGCGGATGTGATCGCCTACGACACAGCTCTGCTGCGGGAAGAGAGCGAGACCGTTTATGCCACCGCGGCCTCTCCAGCGGCAGCGCTACTGAGTCAGCGCCGGCGCTACAGCGAGCAGCTGCTACTGCTTCTGCCGGGCCTGAGCAGCTGGATGCAATTCAGCATCGCTGCCGCAGGGAAGGCTGGAGCGACAGCCGTGCTGCGGGGCTGATGATCTCCCCCCGCCAGTTCACCAGCGGCAGCCACGTTCGCAATGCCCAGGTCTGGGGGGCAACTCCCTTGCAGCCCTATGCCAATGCCCGCCTGCTGCTGCACCAGAACGCGACCCCTGGTGACACCACCTCGGCGGTGGTGGCCAGCCACGTGCTCGAGTGCTTCCTTGAGCGCGACAACTACATCTCTGCCAAGGAGAACGGCCCTGGGGTGGAGACCGGCGACTTCACCAACCAGGGCACCATCTGCCGGGCCAGCCGACTACCGCCCAACCCTGGTGCGATCTGGCTGAGCAGCGAGCTGGGCTGGCAGCAGAACGGTCGCCGCGTTGCGAGCAACGGTCTCACCGTCGTGGCGCCCTGCGAGGGCTGGATCTGGCTGGGGGATCTGACCCTGCTCAACTCGGCCGGTGATGCGGCGGTGGATCCCTACGCCCAGCACACCCAGTTCAGCGTGCTGGAGTTTGGCGCCAGCTACGGCTCCGGCGGCATCGGGGCCCTGGTGCAGCCGCTGATCGGTGAACGGGTGTTTGGCACGCTCAAGCCGAATCGGCGGGAGTGAGCGGAGATGACGGCTCTCCATCAGCTCTGCATGCCCCCTGGCTCTGCTCAGCACCGATACCGGCCTCAGATGCTTCCAACCAGGCACGGAATTCTGCGCGCTCCTCAGCTGACAGACCCTGAATCGCCACTTGGATGGCCTGGAGGGACAGCACGCTTGGATCCATTGCTGCGGGCATCCTGGGTGTGATCACTCCAGGTCACAACTCAGCTGTGCTGCCTCTGCCGCAAATCAGGTCGATACTGACCGTGTGCAATTGGCTCCATGACCAGCAGCAGCACCCAACCCGCACTCGCTCTTGAGCAGGTCCTCTCCCTCCTGCGAGAGCACCGGAGCGAATGGCGAGAGCGCTACCAATTGCAGCGCATCGGCCTGTTCGGCTCCACAGCTCGTAACCAGGCCACCGCCAGCAGTGATGTGGATGTGTGGGTGGAGCTCGACCCGCTCACACCCTTTGCCACGGTGCATCTCAAGCAGGAGCTGGAGCAACTGCTGCAGCGCCCCATCGACCTGGTGCGACTGCGCGAGCGCATGAACCCAGCATTGCGGGCGTCCATCCTCAAAGAAGGCATCAGCGCGTGAGCAGCGAGCTGCTTCTGCTGCTCACGCCACTGCGACAGGCACTTGAGCGGATCGAACGCAAGGCGCTGCCACTACTGAACGATCCAGCGCTACTGGAGCAGGAGGAAGGCCAGGATCTCCTGGACGTGATCTGTATGCAGTTCTTGGCTGCCGGGGAAGCCCTCAAGCGACTGGAAAAGCTCCGGCCGGGACTTCTGGCTGCCAGCTTTCCGGACATCGATTGGAGGGGCGCCATGGGATTTCGCGATGTGATCGCCCATCAGTACTTCGATCTGGATGCCGAGCAGGTGCTGCTGATCTGCCAAGAGGCACTGCCAGGAGTTCTGACTGCCATTCGCTCGCTGGAGACGCTCAGTCAGGAAGGCTCCTGATCCAACAGGCCTCTCCCCTCGGCAACAGGGAATGGCAGCGCCGCGATGGGCTGCCGCTCCCACTGACAGCCGAGACGGGTCATGGCCACAACCGCAGCGCACAACAGCCCCAGGACAACTGACGAGAGCAGCGAGCTGCTCGAGCAGCACCTCCCAGAGCTTGGAGAACCAGAGAGCAACAGCACGGCTGACTATCCACCCGCTGATCGCCAAGTCGGCATTGCTCTGGCTGATGCGGAAGAGCCCAGCACCAGCGAGATCCAGCCCAGTAGCGGCTTGGGCGATGCCCTCAAGGCCGAACGCAGGCGCAGCAACAACCTGGAGAAAGAACTGCGGGGTCTACGCCAGCAGCTGACCCGCTTCTCGGAGATCAATCCCGAGGAGTACGCCCGCCTGCAGCAGGCCGAACGCCAGAAGCAACTGCTCGAGCAGCAGGTGGAACTGCGCGAACGCCAGATGGAAGAGGCTTCTGCCCGCAAGGTGGCGGCCGTTGCGGCCGAACGCGACGCGGCCCATGAGCGTGTGCAGGAGCTGCGCAAGGAGCGGCTGCTGGAGCGCGCCTTCTCAGAAGCAGAAGGCCGCACCGGCGGCGATGGGCGCGGCACCTTTTTTCAGGTGTTCAAGGGCCAGCTGGGCGAGAGCTTTCGCCTCACCACCAGCAAGGACGGCATCGATGTGCTGGAACCGCTGGACAGTCAGGGCCAGCCGTTGTTGGGGGATGACGGCCGGCCCCTGAGCACCGCTGACTTCCTCGATCAGCTGCGCATCCACCCCGTGTACGGCTTCCTGTTCCAGCAGCGCGGCGCCATGACCGGTAGCCCGGGGCTGGGAGCAGCACCTGCGGCAGCTGGTGCCTTTGGCGAAGTGCTCAACCCCCAGGCGATGAGTGCCAGCGAGCTCTACCGGGCTGGCTTTGTCACCAACGGCCGCAGCCCACGCCGCTGAGCACAGCCGTTCAGACGATGGCCAGCCGCTACTACCTGGTGTTCTGGAGCCGCCGCTCGACAGCCACCGTGGTGCCGGCTGCCACAGCTGCTCAGGCCCGCACTAGAGCCCGGGCCCGCCACAAAGCGGGCTACGGCACCCTGCTTTCAGCCCGTCAGGCCAATGCGGCCGACCGTCGCTTGATCCGCAAAGGGGTCTGGGTGCGTCGCCGCAAGGACGGCAGCAGCCCCCAGTTCGGCACTGCTGCATCGCGAACAGCGGCCAGACGCCAGCGCAGCCGTTACCGCCACTGGCTGTGAGCGCACCTACCGGTGCTGACACTCTGCGCGCACCTACCGGTGCTGACACTCTGCGCGCACCTACCGGTGCGACGCCGTGACGCCAGCCCGCAACCCCGACCAGGCGGGCGTGGGTGGAGGGTTGCGCTTGCAGGAGAGCTGGAACTGGTGGTCATCAGAGCTGGGTCGTTGAGCAGTGGAGCTGCGACTTGTGTTTTTCAACCAGGCCGCGGCATCCTGAGGGTCGAGGTACTGCCATGACCACAGCTCCAGCCGCCACGATCAGCGAAACCCAGCTGCAGCAGATGGCGGCTGAGATCCGGGACGAGATTCCTGGCGCTGAAGTGCGGTTGTTTGGCTCCCACGCCCGGGGTGATGCGCGCGCGGATTCCGACATCGACCTGTTGATCACCGCCAGCGACAGCTGGCTGCTGCATCACAACCGCTTTGACACACTTGGCAAGCTCTGGCGCCGGCTCGCGCACCACAGAATCCCCATTGACCTCCTGCTCTATTCCCAAAGCCAGGTGGCTGAGCGGCGGCATTGGCTCAGCCACGTGATTGCGAGGGCCTACAGAGAAGGACGGCTGCTGCATGGCCAACCCTGAGGCCCAGGCCCTGCTGCGGATTGCTCGCCGCGATCTCAAGGCAGCAGAGGTTCTGCAGATCCCGTCCATCGATGAATCCAGCTGGGGCTTTCAGATTCAGCAGGCCGTGGAAAAGGCCCTGAAGGCCTGGTTGTTCAGCCTTGGCGAGGAGCCACCGCTGATCCATAACCTCACGGCCTTGCTGGAACGGGTCGCGGATGCGGGCGGAGATATCGAGCCCTTTCTGGCTCTGGAAGCCTTCACCGCCTTTGCCGTCCAGTTCCGTTACGACGCTGAGCCAGAGCCGATGCAGTTGGACCGCAGGAAATGGCAACAGCGGGCTGTGGAGCTGGTCGATCACGTCGAGCTGATCGTCCGCAGCGGCTGCTGATCCACCAGCTGGGCGATACCAGTGGGTGCCGAAAAGGGGCCGTGAGGCCCCAACGGGGCCTCAGATCACCGAGACGGTGCAGCCCTTGGTGCCTTGCATCGCCTTGGCGATCGAGAAGGCCTTTTCAGCCGGGACAAAGCGCATCTTTTTGACGGGCTTGCCGCGGCGGCCAAAGAACTGCTGCTCGCAGGGATGGGCACCGCCTTTGAGGCCAGCGGGATAGAAGTGAACCACCACGCGGCGGATTTCGCAGCTGGGGGCAGAACTGGCGGCCATGGGATTGGGCGCGAGGGACCCAACCGATCAGCCCGGCGCGCGTGGGGGAAGGCAGGGGCGGCGGTACGCCGCTTGCGTAGCCCTTGCCGAGCCAAGCCGCCAGGGCACCGTGCTGGGGCCCCTCGAGACAGCCCAGCCGCTAGCGCCCTGTGCTGCTGACCGCTCGCTGTGGTGCCAAAGGCAGAGCAGTGGCTTTAAGCGGTATCCAGACCCGATTGCTCAGCAGCGGCAGCGGCGGGCTGACCGAGATCTGTGCTGTGCGGTGGCCGGCTGGAGTGATGGCAGGGCAAGGCGAGGCAGCGCTGCTGCAGATCGGAATCAGGCGGGAACCCGCCCGAGTCAGGTACTTAACGTCCCGTTACAGTTTGCGCAACAAGCCGCAACACTCATGGCTGAGCCCGCTCCCCGCTTCGGATTCGTTGCCTTCGCTGAAACCTGGAATGGTCGCCTGGCCATGCTCGGCTTCGTGATCGGCCTCGGCACCGAGCTGCTCACCGGCCAGAGCATCCTCGGCCAACTGGGCCTGGGCTGAAGCCATGAGCACCGATTACACCGCCGCCATTGCCACCGTCATCGCCCTTGTCGTTGTGCTCGGTGGCATGACGACCTACGTGCTCAGTCGCCCTACCGACCTTGCCCCGAGGACTCGATGATCGCCACCCTCTGCGTTGTGCTTTTTGGCGCCTGGGTCATGGGCGCACTGCTCCAGCCCGATCTTGCGGACTGACGGTTTCACTTTCAGCCCACCCCTGAACACCTCCCCAATGACCAATACCCCCGCCAACGAAAAGTGGATCGAACACCGTGCCGAGCAGCTGATCCTTCTCGATCAGCTCAAGCGCGCTGAGCTCTTCAACGGCCGCGCCGCCATGCTGGGCATCGTGCTCGGCATCGTCACTGAGGCCATCACCGGCTCGGGCATTGCCCACCAGATCGGCCTAGGCGCCCTGGTGGATGGCTACGCCGCCTGCCGAACCCAGTTCCTGCCTTTCTGCTTCTGAGTCGTCCCCAGGACCTTGGCCCTCAGACCCCTGGGCTCTGCCCGGGGGTTTTGTTTTGGCTGGGCCGGATCTCCACCCATGGCTCTCCACTGGCCAGCAGGTCAATGGCTTGTGGCACGGTTGTTGCCAGGACTTGCTGCAAGGCGGCATTGCTGCAGTTGCCCGTCCGCAGCCAGATGACATGGGGAGGTGGGCCCTGCGCATCGAGCAGGTGGATGAAGTCCCGATCTTTGGTCATCACCACGGCAGCGCTCTGGCGTGCGGCCTGGAAGATTTCAGGATCGGTTGCATCGCGCAGACCGAGTTCGCGCACAGCCACGGCCTCCAATCCCCAGCCCTGTTCGTTGATCCACCGCGCTAACAGGGGCGGAAGCTGGGCATCAAGCCAAAGCTTCATCCAACCAGAACCGGGTGATCGATCTCGCGGGCGGCGTAATCCAAAGCCGCTTTGAGGTCCTCCGCCTCCAGATCCGGGAAGTCAGCCAGGATCTGCTCGCTGCTCATCCCGGCGGCGTAGAGCTCAAGGACGTCGCGCACGCGAATGCGCATCCCGCGGATGCAGGGCTTTCCGCCGCATTGCGCCGGGTTGTGGGTGATGCGAGAGCTCATCGGCTCAGGCTACGGGGATTCAAGGCGTCTGGGCCCTGGGATCAGCCGCCGCCCATGGCTCGATCCGCCTGGGCCTGGGCGCCGTGTCGATCAGCAGGTTGTGCAGCAGCTCCTTGCTGCTGATCAGCAGGTGAGCCATCCACGTGCCGGTCAGCTCAGGTTCCGCCACCGCATCACCCCGGCAGCGCCCGATGGCCCTCTGGATTTCAGCCATCTCCCGGCCGATGTTGCGGACCATCGCTTCTGTGGTCTCGCGGGGTGAAGGTGGGTGCGGTGCCTGCATCAGCTCCACTTTGGCGGCCCCACTGTTGTGGCAGTGCTCAACCAAAGCGGTAGTGCTTGCGCACCGGTGCATGCACATCCCAGGTGCAGCTCAGTCCGGCGTCAAACACCACCAGATCACCAGCCCCAAAGCGCACGGGTTCGCCGCCATCCGGGGTGACCGTGACATCCCCCTCCAGCAGCAGGCAGCTCTCCTGCTCGTCGTAGGTCCACGGGAAGGTGCTGACCTCACAGCCCCAGGTGGGCCAGCTCATGACGCCCAGGCTCTGGAGGTGAGCAGGATCCGGATTGGACGTGACCTTGATCCCGCTGGCCATGGCGGCTTGACCGTGATGAGTGGGACCATTCTCGGCTGGACTGCCTCTGGCAGCTTCTTGCCATGCCCTGGACGCCCTACGCCGACTGAATCTTCTCGGCGATGAGCACCGGCAGCATCCTGCTGATTACCTGACTGGTGCTGCGCCCCAGGCCGTGACGGGAGGCTGGGATCTGAGCTGGCTCATGAGGGCGGCCCCACCCTGGAGAGTGCTGCCCCGCCCAGCAGGGCCAGCAGCAGGTTGAGGGTGGAATCAAAGCCGCCCTGGAGTTTCTCGAGGGTGCCGGGGCAGATCTGACCGACGGGCCTGCCGCCCAGGGCCCGCTCAGCGCAGACCCCAGCCGCCAGCGAATAGATCAGCAGCTGGGTGCCGATCACCACCGCCAGCGTCTTGAAGACAAAGCGCTCGCGATCAAACGGCGGCTTGGATCCCCGCGGGGCTAACGGTGCTGGCTCCAGTGCATCGCTCATAGACCTGCTCCTGTGGTTCTGCCCTCCTGCTGCTCAGGGATGGCAGGTGAGCAGCCAGCCGGTGCTGGTGCCATCGGCTTCCCAGCGGGGCTGCCAGTTCTTCCAGCTGTAGTGCTGGCCGGCGCCATTGGTGTTGCTTGTGTAGTCGCCAGCGACCAGATCGGCTTCTCCATTGGGGTCGTTGTGGATGGCGACCGACTCGGTGAAACCGATCACCACGCTCCAGTGACCGCCACCAGAAGGCGTTGAGACGGGGCCGTGGTGCAGCCAGCCCACGGCCACCGGCCGGCCCAGGTTGATCTGCTCTTCCAGGGTCTGGCGATCCCCGTTGGTCGCGAAGTTCGCCGTCAGCCCCAGGGAGCGCAACGCCGAGAGCTGGGCTTCTGCTGAGGTGCTGTCGCCGTACTGGGCGCGGATGGCGTTGTACTCGTCGTCGCTGGAAACCTTGCCCCAGTAGCGGGCGAGCATGGCGCAGCTGCTGGAGAAGCACTCCCGGTAGCCAGTGCCTGAGGCGTTGTCGTTCTGGTTCTCCCAGGCGACCGGCAGGGGATTGGCATACGCCGGGGCTGGGGGAGCCGGTGGGGTCGAGGAGAACGTCAGCCGCCAGGGGGCCGATTCCGTCAGCAGCGCCGGGTCAGCAGAGATGACGGCCTGGCGCAGCTGCTCGATCCCCTCGAGCTGCTGGGGCTCGGCTTTCCAGGCATCCCAAAACTGGCGCCAGCGCTCAGCGCTGAACGGCGTCTGGGCGGCAGGAGTGGCAGTCGGAGATGCGGACATGAACAACAGGGCAGACATCTGCTGTTGCCGCGCCAGGGCATCTCGCTCGCCTTATGCTGTTGTACAACGAGTTGGACGAGTGCGATGCAGGTCGTCAGTTTTTCGGAGGCCCGCGAGAGTTTCAGGGCGGTGCTCGATCGCGTGGCCGACGACGCTGATGTGACGCTCATCACCCGGCGCCACGCCCAGGGCGCTGTGGTGATGTCGCTGGACACCTACAACAGCCTTATGGAGACGGTCTATCTGCTCCGCTCTCCTGCCAATGCCGCCCACCTGCAGCGATCCCTGGAGCAGGCAGAAGCTGGCGAGCTGCAGGAGCATTCCCTGCTCGATGCCGATCTGATCGATGCCGGCAGCTGAGCGGCTGGCGTGGACTCCTGCTGCCTGGGAGGACTACCTCTATTGGCAGGGCCAGGACCGCAAACAGCTGCGACGCATCAACCAGTTGATCCAGGCCTGCCTGCGGGACGCGTTTGTGGGGATTGGCAAGCCTGAACCGCTGCGTGAAAACCTCTCGGGCTGCTGGTCACGCCGCATCGATGACGAGCATCGTCTTGTCTACCGGCTGGATGGAGCCACGCTCGTGATCCTGGCCTGCCGTTATCACTACCGCTGAGCCATCGGCCCAGCTCGGCAATAGCCCCTGACCTCCCTGGGGCGCTGCCCCCTGTGCCATGGGCCTCACCCTGATCGAGGCAGCCAAATACGAGAACCGCCTTGAGCACTTAGCTGTGCTCAAGACCTTCTCAGAAGGCGAGTTGCTCGCCCGGCTGCCGTTCATGAACATCGCCGGCAGCGGCCTGTTCTATTCCGCTGAGCAGGAACTGCCCTCGGTCGGCTTCCGGGCTGTCAATGAGGGCTACACCCAGAGCTACGGCGTGGTGGACCAGCGCGCAGAAGCGGTGCACCTCTTTGGCGGTGACGTGGATGTGGACCGCTCGATCGTGGACCTGATGGGCCCAGAAGCCCGCGCCAGCCAGATCGAGATGAAGGTGCGCTCGATGCGCCTCACCCTGGAGGCGACCGTGATCAACGGCGACACCGCCGCCAACCCGCGTGCATTTGACGGGCTGAGCAAGCGCCTGCCGCCCGGTGACGCCATGGCGATCGACAACAGCGCAGGTGCCGGAGTGGCTGGTGCTCCGCTCGATTTCGATCGCCTCGATGAGCTGATCGATTCGGTGAATGCCTACGGCGGCAGCAAGGTGCTGGTAATGAGCAAGGCGATGCGCCGCCAGCTCAATGCCTTGGCACGCAGCACCATGGGCGGTGGGGTGTACCAGACCAGCACCAACTCCTACGGGATGACGGTGCACCGCTACCAGGACTGCGACATCCTCACGGTGGACCGCGATGCCCAGGGCGTCGAGGTGATGGGTTACGACGAGGCGGGCGGCACCAGCTCGATCTACTGCTGCACCTTTGGCGATCAGGGCGTCACCGGACTGCAGGGCCCCTTCCAGGGCCGCTATGGGATTTCGGTGCGGGATCTGGGCGAGGTGCCCGATGCCCCGGTGTTCCGCACCCGCGTCGATTGGTACGTGGGCTTTGCCGTGCTGCATCCGCGTGCAAGCGGCCGTCTGTTCAACATCACCCCCGCTGGAGCCTGAGGAGAGCAACCATGACCTACGGAAACGGCAACCCGTTGCTGGATGCGGAGACCACCCTGGTGGGCTGGACCAACCGCAGCGCCATTCGCAACCACGAGCACACCTTCCTCTCAGGAGAAGAGGTGCTGCTGAACACCAAGCTCGATGCGGCATCGCGCTTCTCGCTGGTGGTGTCCCACCCCGGCGCAGATAGCCCGGTGGAGGTGGAGCTGCAGCTGGCCCCGGTGCTGCGTGATGGCACCACCGGAAGCTGGATCAGCGCTGCCACCGTCGCCCTGCCGGCAGAAGGCGGCCGGGTGGAGGCCTTCCTCAGCGGCCGTGACCTCCAGCTCAATGCGGCGGATCTGGCGGATGTGGACCTGCCGGCGGTGTGTTTTGCCAAGGCGCTCGTCTCCCCCGCCACACCGGAGGGGATGCACGTGGGGCTGACCGCCACTATCCCCGCCTGAGCGTCATGACGAGTTTTCTTCGGCATGACCTGGCAGACCCCGCCATTCCTGAGGGGATGGTGCGGATCACGCAGGATGGCCGCCATCGCTTCATCTGGCCGGTGCATCTGGGCGGCTGGCAGAGCCTGGGCTGGCAGCTGCAACCGGCTGCCGATCTGCCAGCGCCCGAACCACGGCTTCCTGAGCCGGAGCTGGAACCAGAACCCGACCCAGATTTGCCTCCAGACCCAGACCTGGTCCCAGACCCAGAAGCGGAGCTGGCAGAGCTGGACGTGCAGACATCACCTGCAGTGGAGGAGAGCGACCCCAGCCCTGCAACGGATCTGATGGAGCCCGAACCGCTCCCAGCGGGCACAGATTTCCAGGCGATGACCAAGGCCCAGATCCTTGAGCACTGCTCAAGCGTCTATGGGGTTGACCTCGATGGCAGCCAGACCAAGGCGGAGCTGGTGGAGCAGGCCACTGCTCTGGAGCTCCAGTCCGCTCCATTGAACGATGAGCCTCTGGCGGATGGGCTACTGGATCTGGATGACCCCCTGATCTGAGGAGGAGCACCGCATGTCGCTGAGCTTGCGCACCCCAGCCATCAGCAGCAGCGGCATCAGCGTCCAGCTGATCCGCCTGCTGCCCCCTTTGGGTTGCCCGGGCCACCCCGTCTGGGTGCCGCCCAATGAGGTGCAGCGCTGGGAGCAGCTGGGTTTCTGCCGTGCGCCGATCCCCGCGGCGGACCTCGAGCTGAGCTGGCAGCCCGCCGGCATGGAGTCCGGCGGCCTGATTCCAATCGAGCTGCTGCTCAACCCACGCCACACACCACCCAATGCAGTGACGGTGGACTGGGGTGATGGCACGGCCGAGACCCTGCCATGGCCGGTGGGCGGCGATGGCAACGCCCGGTTGCGGCACGGCTACGCCAGCCGGAGGGACTACACAATCCATGCCGAACTCACGGGCAGCGGCGCCAGTGCTTCCTTGTTGGTGAGCCTGGGCGGTTGTTTGATCTGGAAACCTGAGATCACGCCCCCACCCGATGGTGGCGGCGCAGGGCCAGGAACTCTGCTGCCATTGATTCCTGGCACCGGCCTAAGTGGTGCCCCCTACGACGGCAGCAGCTCCCAGCAGTGGAGCCTGCAGACCTGGGCTGGCGGCAGTGCCGCCGGTGGTGTGCCGCCTTCTGATGGCAGCACCACCAGCTTCCTGCGGGCCGATGGCAGCTGGGCCATCCCGCCCGGCGGCAGTGGTGATGGCAGTCGCTGGTTCAACGGTGATGGACCACCAGTGACCGTCACCGGTGCTGAGCCCGGTGACTACTACCTCGATGGGATCAGCGGCGCCTTCTACGTGCTGGAGAGCTGAGGGATGCCCTGGAGCAAGACGCAAAACCTCATCGGGCCGCAAGGGGCGCCCGGACCGGCTGGGGAGATGGGCCCAGCGGGGGCCACCGGACCGGCGGGTGAACCGGGGCCGGCTGGAGCCGCCTGCAACACCGAATTTCGCGTGGAAGCAGGGGTGCCCCAGTTCTTTCTGGCGGCGGAGGGGCGTTGGGCGAACCTCAGCGTTGCTGGCACCAGGTCCAGTTCCGATGCATCAGGTGAGGTCGCACCGGTAGGTGCGCTGGGTGAGTTTGTGATCGATCCAGCGCTCGAGCCGCGCTCTGTAGACCCTGAGGGTTGATCGATGGCCTGGGTCAAGACGCAGAACATCACCGGAGCGCAGGGTCCCTCGGGCCCAAGGGGTCCTGCTGGAGACCTGGGGCCAGCAGGACCGCCGGGAGCGGCGGGGATGCCGGGCTACAGCGACTTCCGCGTGCAGGACGGCACACCCCAGTGCTACGTGGCGGATCAGGGGATCTGGGTGAATCTCGGGGTAGAGCCTGCTGTGCCGGCTTTTGGTGCTCCCTTGGGTGGTGGCTTCTTTGCCGGGCTGATCAGCCACACGGCAGATGGCAATCCCACCCATGCCCTGATCGTGGCCCCACGCGCTTCTGGTGCTTCTGGCGGTGCCACCAATGGCGGCCAGACCTATCCGCAAGCCACCAACTTGACCTACAGGGTTGGGGCAACAGCCACCGGCGGTGCAACCAGCTCATTTGATGGTGCAGCCAACACGGCATGGCTGGCGGCGAATGGTGATCACCCCGCCGCCCGTTTCTGCGCCGACTTGACCATCAACGGCTACGACGACTGGTACATGCCGGCACGCTACGAACTGGAGATTGCCTACGAATGGCTCAAGCCAACCACTGATCCAAACGCATCGGATCCTGCTTACGGAGATGGAATCAATCCCTACGCAGTCCCGCGGCGGGACAATGTCCACACCCCCTCGAACCCTGCTCAAACGACCAACCCGCTCTTCCAGGACGGTGGTGGTGAACATTTCTTCCCGAACGTCCACTGGACGTCCACTGAGAAGGACGGCCGTGATGCCTGGGTGCTGACCATGAACACCTGCTTGGCGTCCTGGATGCCCCAGATCTTTGAATCGCCGGTGCGCGCCTTCCGCAAAATCCCTTACCAGGACCTGTAGCGCATGGAGAGCCTCGGCAATAGCTGCTGAGAACACACCGGGCTGCTGGCCCGCTGAACCATGGCTTGGGTGGCGGCCGGCTCCCTCAAGGGACCACAGGGCATTCAGGGTCTGCAGGGTGTAGATGGCCCGGCCGGTCCTGCCGGCGCCGACGGCGCCCAGGGCATCCAAGGCGAGCAGGGCGTTGTGGGGCCAGAAGGTCCCCAGGGCCAGCAGGGCATCCAGGGTGCTGCGGGTCTGGGCATCACCTTTAAAGGCCAGGTGGCGACAGAAACGGAGCTGCCGGGTGACGCGGCCCAGGGCGATGCCTACATCGTGCAGGCCGATGACTCCTTCTGGGTCTACGACGAGGCCAGCAGCAGCTGGGTGAATGGCGGCTCCATCCAGGGCCCCCAGGGCATCGAGGGTCCGCAAGGCCCTCAAGGCCTGCAAGGAGAGATTGGCCCCCAGGGCATTCAGGGAATCGACGGCCCGGCTGGCGTGCAGGGTCTGCGCGGCACGGGCTGGTTCAACGGCAGCGGTGCTCCGGCCGCGGACATCCCCGGCTCGATTCCTGGCGACCTGTATCTGGACAAGGACAGCGGTGATGTCTACACGCTGAGCTGAGTGGTGGGCTGGTCATTTGCTGGCAACCTGCAGGGCCCGGCTGGCCCAACAGCGGTGTCGGCCGATGCTGGCAACAGTGCCAGGCTGGGCAGCGATGGGAGGGTGTTTGTGCCGTCCTCCCCCTACGTCCTGCCTGTGGCGACGGCCACGCTGCTGGGCGGCATCAAGGTGGGTGCCGGGTTGTCCATCACGACCGATGGCGTGCTCAGTGCGGCCATGGCCACCACCTACGTCAAAAAGGCCGGTGATGTGATGAACGGCCCGCTGCGCTGGGCCAACAGCGGCAGCGTTTCCACCTTCAATGGCCGGGACGTCTACCTGTACTACGACGGGACCTTCTTTCGCTGCCAGCTGCCCTCTTCTCGCACGGCCTGGCGGATTGAGAACAGCACCGGTCAGGTGACCTTTGGGTCGCTGCCTGCTGCTGCTGGTTTGCCCACTGCAACCAGTGATCTGGCGAACAAGGGCTATGTCGATAGCCGACTGACCGCCGTCCTTGACGAGCTGGCAGTCCTCAAGGCCGAGGTGGCCGCCCTCATGGCTGCGAGCTGAGGCCTTGCTGAGGACAGACAGCTTCTCCAACGGGCACCCATGTGCCGCAATGTGCGCCAATGTGCTGCGGGGAACCTGGCATCACGCGCCAGAGCGCGCCAGGTTGGTTGCAGCAGAGGGTTGAGCCGATGAGCTGGTCTGATCTGGAGCGGCTGGTTGCTGATGCAGAAAACAACCAGGAGCTCCAGCAGACGCTCAGCCAGTGCCGCAGCCGCCAGGAGCTGCTCCGCACCGCACGCCAGCTGGGCTATCGAGTGACCAAAAGCGACCTGCACAACGCCTGGTTGGAGCACCACAACGCTCCTGCAGCCAATGGAGCCGGTGGTGCTGATCGATGGGCAGCAGGCGGCAGCTGAACTCCCTGCAGCCAGGCCAGCGGCCCCTCAGCAGAACGGTTCAGAGCCGCAGTCCAGGTTTCACCTTGCTGAGCGCGTGAGACCTGCTCCCCCCTGGCATGGCTCTACCAAAAGGAGGTTTGTTGGTTGGAACGTCGCCCAACGACAAGCTTCTAGCTTTGACTTCCCCCTCCTCAAAGCAAGGCGCACCGTGCAGAACTGGCAGCTGTGGGCCACAGCGGCGGCGCTCTCAGCAGCCGTAACGGCGCTGCTGATCAAGGTGGGCGTGCAGGGGGTGGATGCGGGGCTGGCCACCTTGTTTCGCACCGTGGCTGTGGCGGTTGTGCTCGGCCTGGTGCTGCTGGCCAACGGCCGGCTCGACTGGCAGGAGCTGAGCCACTTGCCGGCTGCCAGCCTTACGGCGCTGACCCTCTCCGGCCTGGCGACCGGTGTGTCCTGGTTCTGCTACAGCCGCGCCCTGCAGCTCGGACCGGTGGCCGGGGTGGCGGCACTCGACAAGCTCAGTGTCGTCTTGATCGCGGTCTTGGCCTTGGTGTTTCTGGGCGAGCCGCTGGACATCAAGGCCTGGCTCGGGGTTGTGTTGATGGCTGCCGGTGCCGCTTTGGTGGCTTGGGTCTAGCCAAGGGGGGTTGTGGCAGCGGGGGAGCCTTTCCGGAAGAGACTGGATACAGTGACCTCAGGCTTGAGGAGCCCGATGCAACTCGCTGAACTCAAGGCCCTCGCACCTCAGATCGATGCTCTGCTGGCCCAGTACGGAGCCAGCAACCTGGCTGTATTCGGGTCGGTGGCGCGTGACCAGGCCCGTGCCGGCAGCGATGTGGATCTGCTGGTGGACCTGCCCCAGGGCACCAGCCTGCTTGATCACTCCGCCCTGAAGCTCGAGCTGGAGGACCTGCTGCAACAGAAGGTGGATCTGATTCGCCGCCGCAACCTCAAGCCGTCCTTGCGGCAACGGGTGGAAACAGAAGCCGTCGCGCTGGGATGAGCGAGCGCGACCATGAGGCTCTCGGAGACATCCTGGGGGTACTGGATCGGGCCCTGGGTTTTCCGATCACCAATCTGCAGACCCTGGAAGAGACCGACTATCTGCAGGATGCGCTGGTGCGCTGTCTGGAGGTGATCGGTGAAGCAACCAAGCGCCTGAGCCAGGACTTCCGCGACCGCCATCCCGAGGTCCCGTGGCGGGCAATGGCCGGCATGCGAGACCTGTTGATCCACGCCTATGACCGGGTGGACCTGGAAGAGGTGTGGGAGGCCTATCGCCAGTTCCGCGGGTTGAGGGAGCAGATCGCTGCGATGGTTGACACCCCCGAGAGCTGAGATTGCTCGTGCCTGCAGGCGAAGTGCTTTTGAGCATCGAGGGGAGGCGTTCTCAGATGAGGGCAATCGCGGGTTGTTGGCGCACCGTCTTCTTCCGCGGCCGTCGCTGCGGATAGGCCGCCAGGCCAGCCTTGAGCCACTGCCTGTGCTCCTGCTGCAGGGCCAGGGGAGCGTCGATGCGGATGCCGCCGCCAAAGCTGAAGAGCCAGCGGCGCAGCTCGGGATCCCGCGCCACAGACCAGGGCGGCAGGTCGATCTCCACCGGGTAGGGATGGCTGCTGCCCAGAACGGACTTACCTGGATCGCAACGCAGCACGTGGGCGGCAGAGGACGGCCACCAGAGATCACCCGGCGCCGGCTTGGAGAGGCGCAGGGCGCCTGCGGGGAAGCGCTTGATCTGGCGGCGGATCACCGAGAAGGCCGGGGCGGTGGCGTGCAGCTTCACGGTGACGAGCAGGGCCTGGCGCTGCTCGGCTGTGGCGTTGCAGAGCGCCAGCTGGGCGGCGGGATCGTCGCCGAAATCAAGGCTGGCGCAGTGCTCCTGCAGCAGTTGAGCCCGCTGCAGAGCCCGACCATGCTCGGCGCTGCTCCGGCTGCTGCCCCGCTCGATTGTCTGCAGGACCAGCTGCTCGATGGGACGGCAACCCAGCAGGCCACTGGCGTGACCGACGGCATCGGTTTCGTAGAGCAGGAACCAGGCATCGGTGTGGAAGATCAGCTGCAGCGGCCATACCTGTAGGGGTAGGCCTGCAACAGCACTGCGGTGATCGCCTTGCAGGACAGGTGCCAGCACCACCCGCTGGTGTTTCTGGATCGCGGCCACCAGCCGTTCCGCCTGTTGGGCATTGAGCAGGCTGGCCTGCTGGGGCGTTGCGGCCGAGGCGAGCGCCCGGTTGAAGTAGCTGCGCAGCGGCGTGATGGCGTCGATGGCAACGCCGCTCCAGAGCAGGCGCTCGCTGAGCTCCTGACAGATGTCCTGGCCAGTGGGATCACCTAGGTGATCAGCATTGGCGCGCATCAGCGCCAGCACCTCCACCAACCGGGGAATGGAGAGCAGGGAGGCCCCGAGGGCATAACCGCAGCGGCGATGGTCATTGGCGCTGCGGAAGCCGTAGGGCGTGAGGACATTGGTGATGTCTTGATGCACCCGCCGCTTCTGCCAGAGCTCGGGATCACCGGAGCGTTCGACCAGCTGCTGCGCCAGGTGCTCATGCACCGGCAGCAGCGGGTTGTGATCCAGCGGACTGTGAAGGATGTGGCGCAGCAGGGTCATCACCCGGCAGAAGGTGGCCCGATCCGCAACGCTGGCCCAGCCGCTGCTCACCCCTGATCTGCCGGCGGTGGTGGGGCCTGCAGGCCAGGGCGGGGGCTCGACGACGCGCCGCTGCGGGCCTGGATCGCTGCTGCCGGCAGCGGGCTGCTGGGAGCAGAAGCCCTGCTCTTGCAACCAGTTGAGATCGGCATCGATGGCAGCGGCATCGCCGTAGCAGGGACCATGCAGCCGGGCCAGGTAAGCGGCGGCGCGCTCGGCCAGGCCCCCGGATGGCAGGGGCGTGATCAGGGCCTCCAGCGCATGGCCGGTGAGCGGATCGTTGGCGGTGAGCTCGGGATGGCGGCTGAGCAGCTGGATCAGAAACAGCAACCGCTCGAAATCCAGCAACCGCGAGTAGCCGTGCAACTGGTATCGGCTCTCGCTATTCCGGGCGCGGCGGATGCGGCCCTCCAGCCGTTCGAGCTCGGCGGCGAGGTGGGGCTCCAGATCCGAGACATGGCCCAGCTCGACGGCGACGATGGCGGCAAAGCCCTCGGAACGGCTGGGGGAGAAGGGGGTGTTGGCCAGGGCTGCCCACTGCTCGCGGATCACGGTGTCGGGCACCTGATGGCTGCTGCGGCACTGGTTCCACTGCAGGCCCAGCTCCAGGGGCGTGTTGACCCACCAGCCGATCCACTCCACTGGCAGCGGCAACTCCAGGACCTGGGTAGTGGCCAGACGCCAGGGGCGACGCGCGTGGGTGGCATTGACGATCACCGGGGCTCCAGCACTGAGAGCGGCGGCGATGCGCTCGTTCATCACGGCTTCCAGCTGGGACCAGGGGCCAAAGACGCCGCGATCGCCAAACAGCTCGATGCGCAGCTCGCGGGTGGAGATGATCTGCGCCGGTGGCCCGTCGGGCCTGCTGATCAAGCGGGCCAGGATGCGGGCAACGGTGGACTTGCCGCTGGCGGCGGCCCCGATCATCAGGTGGGCGCGAATCGGAGCTGAGGGGGTAGCTGGGGCCATGGCACTGCGGGCATGACCTCAGCATTCCCACCAATGGCTGTGTTGTTCCCAGGCCAGCCACTCAGCGTTACTGCGCTGTGCAGGGCCTCCAGGACTTGCGATGAAAGGACAGGTTCTCGTCACTGTCTCTGGGAATAGCGAATTGGGGCCGGGGCCGATGGAGCCTTTGGGGCCCGTCGCTTGCTCCCGTCCTTGCACCGCCCTTTTCCGACCTCGCTCGAAGGCCGCCCTGGTGGTGCCGCGGTTGGTTTCGCCAGCAGCAGCCCGGAGCTGGAGGCAGCGCAGCGCTGGAGGCGCGTTGCCGGTGGACAAGCGCTGCTGGCGACCGATCTGTTCCACCAGCACCTGCTGACGGGATTGGGCGATCGGGCTGAGCTGCCGCAGGCCTGGCGCAGCCCCCGGCAATGGGCCGAGCTGGTGCGTTGCGGAACCGTGGACGCCGTGCTGCTGCAGACGGGGCAGGGTGAGAAGGCCTTGCAGGGCTCAAAGGGGGCGAACCAGCTGCTGGCGGGATCACTTGCGTGTGTGGATCTGGGCCGTCGCCCCCTGGTGCTGGTCTGCAAGCCCCAAGCCGCCGGGGGCCATCGTCATTCCATTCCCCCTTTACGGCTATTGGCACCGCCGCAAGCAGCGGCCATGGAGCTGCATCAGGCGCTGGAGGACATGCAGCTGGCGCCGCTGATGAGTTGCGCCAGCACTAGTTCCATCGAGTGGATCACTCAGCTGGAGCAGGGCGATGTGTTGTTGCCGGTGCCGGCCGAGCTGCTGCTCCAGCCGCCCTGGCAGCAGGCCCAGCTCACGGCGGTGCCGGCCTGGGAGCCGCTTTGGGAGCAGCTCGATCTGCTGGTGCCCAGCGCCCTGCTGGAGTGCTCTGCCATTCAGGAGCTGACGCAGACGCTGCGGCAACGGATGGAAGAGAGGACCTCTGGTTGGCTGGCTTGATCCACGCGAGCGGCGGCTGTCACCGGTCGTGAAGTCCTGATCAGCTCAACCGCCGCCGCATCAGGCCACTGATGCGTTGATGACAAGAACTTGGACCGCAACCAGCACCTCGCATCGAATGACCATGCTCTTCACCTGGAGGCCTCTAAAACATGAGCAATCATCTGGCTTACTTCCTTGTTGGCGTTGAGGGGTACAAGCTCGACTTCTGGATGGGCGAGGGGGAAGACACGTAACACTTCATCGGCAAAAGCCTGGCCGATCAAGGCGACACCTTTGAAGTCGAGCACCACAGTTCTAAATTTTTCAAATCGGGCGATCAGGCGCTTGGCCTGCGACCTCGACACAAGATTGTCATCGCCGTATTGAGCTAGACGAACGGGCACAACGGTCTTCGTGAAACCAAAGTCATCACCAGTGGTGAACTGTTTGAAGACCTTGTTGACGGAGCGCGACGTGTGATTGCCGAGTTCCATCCTGACGGCGGTGCCACCGCTAGCGTCGGTTTCGAGAATCCAGTCTTCAGGGGCTTTGGCCTGATGACTGAAGCTCACAGAGCCCGATGTGATCGAAAAACAATCGAACATGCGCGAGCTGAAGAAGATGCCTTCTCCGGAATGGCGCTGTGGATCAGTGGTGAATTTACCCTTGGCCAGCTCCAACACGGCATGGCGTTCATCCAGAAGGCCAAGAGCTGCTTGGATCTTGTGGAAGATGCCAACACCGTCATCACGGATGCTCACCTCCGAAGTGGCTGCTGTCTTGGTGACGGCCACCGCGATGCTCCTGGCCTGGGCATGATCCAGCGCGTTGTTGAACATCTCCGTAAAGCCGTACTGCCAGATGCCCATCACGTTGGTGGCCAAGGGCTCGAGTTGCGGGCGGACGTCCCGCATCCAGATATCACCCTCATCGCCACTGGAGGCCACTTCGTAGTGCTGCTGCCAGGAGCTGAGCTGGGCCAGCGCATAGGTGCGGCTGCGGGTCTTGCCGGATTCGATCAGCGCCCCTACTTCCAACAGGCGTTGAATGTGGCGATGGATGGCCTGACGGGAACAGTCGAACTTCTCCGCCGCACGGCGGACGATGTCCGTGGGGTGCTTGGTCACATTGGCGACGATGAAGGTGCGCACCTCCTCTCCACGACCTCGAATCGCTGGCAAGACACCACTCGATAGATGCCCGATTGTCAACCTGACAGGGCTGCATTGTCAACATCATTGTCAACCTCCGCTGGCTGACAGCCCAGGCAAGCTCAAGTCCCTGTCAGCGTTCTGGGGAGGGATGGCCAGCGACCGTTGGCTGGTGCAGTGAGACGGAGCTAGACGGCTGATGACCACCGAGCAGCTCGATGGCTGGATCGTGCAAAGCAGCCGGCAGCCGCTGCTACCGGCCGCATGTGCCGATCAGACCAGCAATGGCCTGCGCTCAGCTTCCAGCGTGCAGCGCCGCAGCAACTCCTGCTGGGCCAGCAGCCGCTCATCGAGGGCATCCACCCGCGCCAGGCACTGGCGGATGGCGGGCAGCACCTCTTCTTCCAGGAGGGTGATCTCCTCTTCTCCATAGGGCTGCTCGATCCAGGTGCGGCGCAGCGGCAGATCGCGCCGCAGCATCAGCACCACCTCGATCGAGCGGAGCGTGGATTCGAGCAGCAGGAACGGATCTTCCTCCGGACGGCAGAAGGCAGATTCAGGGAATCGGATGGCCATGACTTTCGGCGCCAGGTGCGGCGCAGCGATGGGACCGATCCCAGCGGAGGCCCGACGCCAGGAGGGCCTCAAACTGGAGAGGGCCGGAGCAAGTCCCACATCGACTCAGTCGTGAGTCAAGGCCAAAGGGATTCAACCGTTCGTTGTCCACTCTGACCGGGCGTCTTCAGTGATTCGGATTAAACAGATGTTTGCCGCAAAGGCCGATCACCACCTGAGTCAGGTGTTCGTCCCAGCAGAAGTGGATGCGGATGGTTCGGTTTTCGGAATCCTTGGCGCCAATCTTGAGGTGTTGCCACATCTCAACGGTTTTGCCCTGGTACGTGAATGTGCGTGCACGGCGTGCCTGGGTGTTGCTTTCGATCGTTTGCGACTCCCTTGGGGCATAGCTGCTCCCTCCGAAGATCTGCCCGGCGATCCGGTCGGGTGCGCCAGTCAGCTTCTGGTCGCGGTAGGCGGTGGCGAGGTTCCAGAGCAGCTCGAACAGCTGGTCGCCATGTTCAAACCCCTTGGCTTGATCAGCTGAGCTCCAGGCACTCTCGAGCACAAGAAGGTGGCCGGGGCAAAGCTCTTCACTCACCAGTTCAAGGCATTGCCGCGGTTTGAGGCGTGCGGTTCCGGCGACGGAGCGCAGCCCACTCAAGAGACGGTTGCGCAGCTCCTGTTCAGCAATCACACCGCCTGACCCACCCCAAGTGGATTGGCTCAACTCACCAGCTGCTCCTGCAGGGGCAATTTGCTCGAAATAGTCCAGTTCCAGCCTGAGCGTCTCAAGCTCGTTGGTGCTCTGTTCGAGCTGATCCTCGAGGGCCTTGTTTTCAGCGAGAGCCAGTTGCAGCTCCTGTTCTTTGAGATCGAGCTTCTGACCCAGCTCACCCTCGACCGATTGCGCCAGTTCGATGGCTTGATCGCCTTGTGCCTGGGCTTTTTCGGTGCGCTGTTCCCAGGCTGTCTTATTGAAATCAAACTCGCGCCTGAGGCGGCGCTCTTCTGCCCTGCTGGTCTCCAGTCGCTTGTTGATGTCCTCCTGCTTCTCCTCCAGCTCCTTGAGGCGTTCTTGCCGTTCGCGGATGCGGGTGGACTCACTGGGCACCCCGAAGAGTGAGCGAATCAGCTGCTCCACCTGCTCAGGGTTTTCCGGCGCTTTGCCACTGCTGCCGGTGAGGCTGAGATACCAGGGGTAGTGGCGGCCGTCCTGGGCGGGGTAATAGCTATAGCCGCACTTGCTCACGTCGTAGCTGGCGGCCAGTAGCTCCTGCAGTTCGCGAAAGGCGGTTTCCGTGCAACTGATCACCAGCCGCAGCTTGTCGGCTCCGGTGGTGCGATCGAAATCCCAGGCAAAGGTGCTCGTGACTCCTAGCTCCCGCAGGCGGCGGCTGGCCTTGGGAATGGGGATGGAAATCTGCAGGCGGAAGGCATCGCGGCGAGAGGTGGTGGTGAGTCCAGTTACCACCGCCTCCAGTCCCGTTGCCGCTTCTGGCACTTCGGCGGCGATCAACGCCGCCATGTCTTTCGGGATGTAGCCGATCCACTGCTCCTTCCAGAACACCTTGACGGCATTGGGATCCCACTGGTTGGTGGGCTCGTGCAGCAGGGTGAGTGAATCGCCGATGGCCAGTCCCAGGCCCATCTTCTCGGAGGCGTGGTCGAGCTTGTAGGCCAGGAAGGTCTGCAGAATCTCGCCAGTGCTCTGCTGCTGGCGTTTGCGCCGTGCCGCCTGGCGCTCAGCACTGGCCGCCTGGTCGAGGTGCTGCAGCCGGCTGAACAGGTTGTCCTTGGGCGCCATGGCCCCAGCGCAGAGGTTCCGCCCAGGCTAAAGAAGCAGGCCAGCAGGGCTTGATTCCTCAGAGGCCGGCCAGCTCCACCACTTGATCCGCAAAGGAGCCATAAGCGTTGGGGTCACAGGTGAGCAGGATCACCTGCAGGCCCCGCTCCACGGCGGTGCCGAGCATGCGTTTCACCAGGTCGACCCGATCGGGGTCCGAGTTGGTGAAGGCGTCATCGAACACCAGCGGCAAGCAGCCGTCGTGGGCCTCCTTGAGCACATCCGCCATCGACAGCCGCAGGGCTGCTGCCAGCTGCTCGCGCATGCCGCCACTGAGGGCTTCAAAGTCGTAGAACTCCTGGCCGCGCCGGAGCTGCAGGCCTTGGAAGCCCTTGCTCGGGTCATAGTCGAGGCGAGCGGCTTGGCCGTCGGGCACCAGCGGCTTGAGGTAGTCGCCGATGGCGCGTGCCAGAGGCTCGCTGTAGCGGCTGGATAGGTCTGACTGGGCTTCTTGGAACAGATCCCGCAGCAGCTCGTGGGCCTTGGTGAGCCGCACCAGCTGACGGTGATCGGCCTCTGCAATCTCCAACTGGAGACGCGCTTGCTCAACCGCCGCGAAGGGGTCGTCGCTGCTGATCGTGTCGCAGCGTTGTTTGGCGGCACCGCGCTGATCCAGCAGCTGCTCCTGCCTGTGCTGCAGTGCGTCGATCGTGCCCTGAAGTCGCTGTTGCTCCGCTTCAGCGTCCTGACTGCCAAGGCCTGCGCGATCGGCCTGCAATTGGCTCAGGTGCGCCTCCGCCTGCTGGCGTGCCTGCGCCTCAGCAGCGAGCTTGGCCGCCACGGCCTCGCGGCTCCCCTGCTGGCTGATCAGCTGCTCCAGCCGCTGCCGGCGGTCGCTGAGTTCAGCGTCTACCACCTTGACCTCGCTCGCTTCGCTGATCCGTTGGGTCTGGAACTCCTGGAGGGCTGAACGGGCAGCCTCCAGCTCGGTGTCTGCAGCGCCCACGGCTGCGCCGATGTGTTTGCTGGTGGCGTTGATCTGCTGCTGCAGAGCCTGCAGCGCACTGAGGGCCTGGGGTAGGGGCTGCTCCTGCTCCATCGCCAGGCGCACCGCCTCCAGCTCCTGCAGCTCGGCATCGAGTTCAGCGAGTCGCTGCTGCAGGGTGTCGTTCTGTCGCGTCAGCTCGCCGAGATCGGCTGGTGCGGAACCCAAAGCTGCCAGCTGTTGTTCCAGCCCGGTGCGCTGCTCCAGGAGTTCATCAGCCGCCGCCACATTGGCGACCTGAAGTGCGCTGAGCCGCGTTGCCAGCTGTTCCTTGTCGCTCTGCACCGTGTGCTCCAGATCCTCGAGCGCCTGGCCACCACCAGGGGCGATCTCCAGAACCACGCCATCACCCACCTGCAGCTGGAACACCGAGCTGAGCCGTTGCTCATCGCCCACCTGCAAGGGTTGGCCATCGAGGCGAACGGGCTGGTCGGCCTTCAGGAGCTTCACCCCGGCAGCCATGAACTCCTGGCGGGTCTGGGCGTCGCGCAGCTGTTGTTCCAGCCTGCGCAGCTCCTGCAGCGTTTGCTTGTTGATGCTGGGCAAGCCAGCCAGTCGCTGATCCAGGGACTGTCGCTTGGTGGTGTCCTGCTGCAGCTTGTCCAGCTCACTGGTCAGGCGCGTCAGCGACTCGGCTGTGCTGGTGCGCTCCACCAAGCGCTGCAACAGCAGCTGCCGCTGCTCCAGGCGTTTGCGTTGCTGGTTCAGGGTCTCAAGGCTCTGGCTCCGTTGCTGCTGAGCCGCCTCCAACTCCGCTTCTCGGGCCTGGGCCCCTGCGGCATTGGCTTCCAGGATCGTCAGCGAGGCCTGCTTATGGTCTATCTGCGCCTGCAGATCATCCAGCTGCTGCAGCGTTTCGCGTGCGGCCTCATGGCGCAGCCGGATCGGCTCAACGGCCTTGTGCGCCAGTTCGATCGCGGCATCGAGGCGACCGGCCGCTTCCGCCCCCTCCAGCAGGCCTTTCTGGCGCTCCAACAGGGTCGGCAGCTCTTGGGATTGGAGGCGCTCTAACTCCTCACAGAGATCACTCAACTGCTCACTCGCCTCTTCGTAGTCGGTGAGGCGTGACAGCGCCAGAGCCAGGCGCGACTGGGCTGTTTTGAGGGCTTCTTCGCGCCCGTACAGGGGCGAGTTTCTTTTGGTGCCCCTGCTGGTGAAGTTCTCGGCCAGCGCCTCGTCGATGCGCTGCTCCACGAGCTGGTCAAGGGCTGACTGTTGCACCGCAGCGCCGCCACTGCGCTCCAGCTGCAGGCGCAGCTGATCAAAGTCGTAGTTGCTTTTGCCAGTTGCCAGGAGGTCGTCTCCTGAGAGCCCCTGCCGCACCCAGAGGTGGGCCCAGCGGCTGGGGAGCACCGTGCCGGCCTGCCGGCTGCCGACAATCTCTCCAATACCCACCAGTTCAGCCAGAACGTCTTCTGCAGATGGTCCGGTGAGTGGCTTGCCACTGCTCTCTGCCTGCAGGCTGACCTGGCCGGTGCTGCCGCTGAAGCGTTTGCGCAGGGTCCAGGTGTCTCCCTTGGCTTCAAAGCCGATCTGCACCGTGGGCTGGCCCATGTGCAGCCGCGACTGCAGCGCTTCGACCGGGGCACCTGTGGCGGCCGCCTTGAGGAACAGGGCCCGGTGTAGTGCTTCAACCAGGGTGCTTTTGCCGGATTCATTGGGCCCACCGATCAGGGTGAGCCGGGGCGAGAAGTTGAGCTCCAGGTCGCCATGGAGACGCACGTTCTGGAGTTGGCAGTTGAGAAGACGCATGGCGGTTCAGCGAGTGGTGGCGAAGCGAAAGAGTTCACAGAGGGCGGCGCGGATCCGGCTCGCTTCATCGGAGTCGGGATCGCTCTCGCGGCCTAGGCGCTGCTGCAGCTGCTGGGCCACTTGGGCGATCAAGGGGTCTTCGCTGCGGGCGGTGAGCTGTTCCAGCTCGGCGGCTTCGGGGGCCTGTTGGCACTCCCCCTTGATGCGCAGACGCAGCAGCTGGTTCTGCAGGTCGTTGAGCCGCTGCTGGTAGCGGCGATGGCCCGCGAGGCTGAGGCTGCCGCTCACCTCGAGGCGCAGCAGATCCCGGGCCACCCGGCCGGCGATGCAGTCCTCCAGTTGGCGATCAAAGCGATCGAGATCGCCATCGCCGCTGAAGCGCATCGTGAGGTTGTGCCACTGGATCCGGCCGGTGGTCTGCGGTGTCACAGCGGCTGGTGCGCCCCGCTGCAGGTCCACCAGCAACACCTGGCCGCGTTGGTTGCCATCGCCCTGATCAAAGCGATCCGGTTCTGGTGTGCCGGGGTACCAGGCCTGGGCTGACACCTGCTTGAGGTTGTGCCAATCCCCCAGAGCGATGTAGTCGATCTGGGCAGCGGGTAGAGCCGTGAGGTCGATCAGGTTGTTGGCGCCGGCCTGCGCCTCTTCATCGCCCTCATAGTTGCGCCCGCCAAAGCCATGCACACCGCCGTGGGCGAGCACGATGCGCGGCCGATCTGTTGGCAGGGAGCTCCAGTCGAGTCCACGCAACCACTGGGTTGGATCGGTGTTGTCCTGGTTGCGCAGCAGCGGACAGGGCAGCACCACCGCTGATTCGAGCACAAGCGGCTGGCGCTCTAACAGCAACTGGAGGTTGGGCGCCTTGGTGCGCTGGTGGCGTTGAAAGTCGTCGCGGTGCCACACCGTGCCGGGGGCGCCGTGGTCGTGGTTGCCGGGAATCACCAGCACCGGCACCTCCATCTCGCCGATCAGCTCCAGCACCTCCAGCACCGCGGTGGTGTCAGGCGTGGGTGAATCGAAGAGATCCCCTGCCACCAGCACCAGCTCGGCGTTGTGCAGCCGCACTACGTCGCGGATGCGGCCAACAGCATTGATGCGCTCCTGCTGCAGCCGGAAGCGCTTTTGCTCGTCAGCAACCGTGCCGTAGGGCTTGCCGATCTGCCAGTCGGCGGTGTGGATCAAACGCATCGGGGTCGCGTGAGCTGCTGGAGGTCACTGTCTCACCGATCCCTGGAATGGGAAGCGTTTGTCATGCGAACGACGGGCAACCGGCCGGGACCCTGTGCATGCGATCAAGATTGGGCCAGTCCAGGGCCGGCCATGTCCGTACCGACACCCCAGCAGCTCATCGAGCTGAACACTGCGCTGTTGTTCGACCCTGCTTCAATCGACGACCACACAGTGCTGTCATTCCTGGCCGAAGGGGATCCCAGCCTGCGATTTCTCTGCCCACTTACCCGGGCATTGGTTCAGCTTGTTCACGCAAAATGTGATGCTGTCTCCGCGCAGGCGGCGCTGGACAGTTGCTGGCTGGTGGATGATTCAGCTGTCAACAGATCAGAAGACTGGGAGCCTGGTGACAATCAGGAAGTCGTCGAGTTGGTTGAGCACCGCCTGAATGTTGATTTTAAAGGGCAAACGATTCCATTGCTCTTTCACTCCGAAGCCGACCTCCTTTATTGTTCAGAGGAATACAAGGAGCATATCGTTGCTGCGACAATAGGGGATCTGCTTTCTGAGCAGGGTGACCTATCAATCGTTGCCTCTTCGCATCATCTCGTTGACTGGCTCACGGAGCATGCCGGTCCTCCAGTTGCGCGGCCGGAGGGAGAGGATGAGCCGCTGTGTTCGATTCGCTATCAACTCTGCAGGATTGGTGGCATTGAAGTTGAAGGCCCGGTAGTCGCGAACGGCTATCACGAGATCAGCATAGAAGGTCTTAATGATCACTATCAGCAGCAGAATGATGGCGAATCCTTCTGCTGGTTGCATGCTCTCGACGCTTCGCAAGCCGAGCAGTTGGACATAGCTGCTGCTGCGACTGCAGCATCAAACCCTCACGGTAGCGTTACCCCTCAGGCCTATCCTTCATGGGTCTCGCCAGAAGCGGACGTTGAAGCCTGTTGGCTCTCAGCTGAGCAACTGCAGGAGAGCTACGCCTATGGACGACGGTTACGGCCGGGGAATCGGCCGATTCACTTGGAGCTGGGTTGTGGCTTGGACTGGGGCCCAAGGCATGACAACGAGCAATGTCCTGATGAGGAGTTGAAAGAAGGGAATATGACGTTCCCTGATGAGCACGCACCTCTGATCAGTATTGCGATTGACTCAGAGGCGGGGAACATGCCCGATGAACTCAGACGACTGAGCCCTTACCTTCACAGGCTTGCGGAGATTGCATCAGTCGGCAAAGCCGATTGAGTTGCTCCACGTTGTTAATACTGTTGCTGATGCCGGTGGCTAAATGGGGGGATCCAACCACGATGGACAAACACTGAGCGCGACTGATAGCCACATTGAGTCGGTGGGGGTCGAGCAGGAAGTCCAGGCCTCTGGGCGCCGACTCACCATCGCTTGCAGTCAGAGAATGGATGGCTACCGGTGCCTCCTGGCCCTGAAACTTATCGACAGTGCCGATGCGTGCCCTTTCTCCAAGCACCCGCTTGAGACGGTTCACTTGAATGTTGTAGGGGGCAGTAATCAGGATGTCGTTGGGGGCAATGACGCCGTCTTCGGTTGTCATCTGTCCGTTGCGCATCTGGGCGCGCTGATAGGGCTTGCCGAGTAGCTGCTCCACCAACATGGCGATAGCCACCACCTCCTCATCGCTGCCGGTGCTGTTGCCCTTGTGTTCCACTGGCTTGAAGACCAGACCCTGATGCTGGCCGCTCCACAGAATTCGGTTGGCTTCGTTGGCGGAGCTTGCCTGCAGCTGCCCTTCGTAGAACAGCTCTGAGACCACGCCTGTCAGTACGGGGGGCATGCGCCAACTGGTGGCCAGGAACACACCGCGATCGGGTGGCACCACCGCCTGGCCTGACATCACGTACTCGAGGCAGCTGAGGCCGCTGTCGTCGGGGTGGGCTGCACGAATGGGTTGACTGAGCTGCTGTTGATCACCGACCACCAGGATGTTGCGGGCGCAACGGGCCATCGCCAGCAGGTTGGCCAAGGACACCTGGCCGGCTTCATCGATCACCAAGAGATCGAACGGCGCGTCATCGTGTTTGGCAAAAACAAAGACGGTGCCACCCACAACGTCCATCTCCGGGCGCAGCTGCTTTTGCAACGCACAGCACACAGCGCTATCCCGGAAGGCCTCTTCATCCTCCACACGGGCAGATGTGCCCATGCACTTCACAACCGTGGCTTTGCCACCAAGGCGATCAACTGCCTTTTGACACTGCTTCAGCAGGTGATTAATCGCCGGATGACTGTTTGAGCTCACCGCGATACGAAGCCCCTGGGCCGTCAGTTGCGCGATCAGCTCAGCAGTGACGGTTGTCTTGCCACTACCTGGAGGCCCTTGCAGTGAGAGGGCCACGCCATTAGCACTGGCAAGGTAGCCAGCTAGATCAGAGGCGGTGCTCGCGGGATCGCGTCGGGTGCGCGCATTGATCGGCTCCAGCTCCGGCATCCGCCGCCGCTCCAGGAGATGCACCATGGCTGCAGGAAGATCCGCACCCTCCAGCCATCTCTCAGCCTGGGCTGCTAGATGGGGTCTGAGGTGTTGGCTGATGTCTGGCGGGGACAACACCAAATCGCTCTGCTCGGGAATCGAGACCGAAAGACCGGCCTTCAGGCGTTTTTGTTCCCTGGACTCAGGCAGCTTCAGGATCACTAATCCAGCCTCCTCATCAAGGTCCGCGTCAAGCGAAATTCCCGCTTCAGTGAGATAAAGCGACAAACCAGCTCCATCGTTCAACTTGAGGGGCTGATCTCGATCAAAGCTGTAGGTCAGAAGCCGCTGACGGCTGCGAGCCAGCTGTCTAGTTTCATCGCCTTCGAGCCTGGCTGCGACGATGACTTCGGGATCATCGAGCCGTTCTTCTGGGGGCAGCTCCAGGCGCGCGAAGAATTCCCACCACTCCACCTTGCGCTCCCGCACATGAAAGGGCAGCAGCTGGCTCAGCAGACGTTGGATGCGCAGGCTCAGGCCTCGAGGGCCAGCGGCTTCCTCTGCCTCGCCGAGGGCAAGCAAGCGTCTGTCCACCTCTCCTGGCTGGATGGGAGCGGGGGTGACGCGATGCTGTTCGGGCAGCTCTTCCAGCAGGGTCTGTGAAGAGCGCATCAATGACTCGATCACCTCTCGATTGGCCCTCGCGCGCGGCGATTCCTCGACCGCATCTTCGAGCGGAGCGCCATTTGCACTCGCATCGTCCATCTTGGATGCCGATGGAAACTCGAGCTGAAGCTTCCGATGTTGCTCAATCAGAAAGTTATGGAGGCGAGCTGTCGAAATGCAGTCGTCACGGTTGTAGAGCTCGATCGCTTGCAGGCGAGGACTGCCATGCGGCAGATCACCAGCGATGGAAGGCTCGCCTGAGCGCAGCCACTCGGCGTATTGCACCACAGAATCTGCAGCTGTCTCAACATCACCTTCTCGCGGAGGCTGATACAGGCGCTCCACCTTCTTGATCGAATAGCTCTCGGCTCCCAGGAGCAGTCCTCGGCGCACGATGGGGTACAGGTCAACTAACACTCCCTTGGCGCGCCACTGGTCCATCAATGGTTCGTGGATTTGATGCAAGGCTGCCAGATTCCCGAGGGCCGTTTTCTCGTAGCTGGCGTAGTGGTAGACGTGAAGGTTGGGATGCCGCAAGCGGCGTTGTTCTACCCACTGGACAAAGCTGTCGAAGGCCCGCTTTTCCTCCGCCATGTTGTGCGCCCACCAGGGCATGAACTTCAAGTCACCTGCGGGATCGCGATAGCAGGCTCCAAAGAGATACTCGAGCTTCTTGCGCTTAATCGGATCGGGATAGCCCTCCATGTCAAACCAAATATCGCCTTCATTTGGGCTGGGAAGCAGGGCAAGGCCGCGCCCTTGCTCTTCGATGGGCCGCATCCGGAAGGCTGGCCTTTCATCGTCTGCTCTGGTCTCGACCTGAATGGCGGCCTGCTCGCGTAAACGTTGAAGAATGTCGGAGTTCACGCTTGGTACGCGGCTCTGCTCTGGCAGTGCAGCGAGCTTCTCAATGGTGTGAATGCCGGCTCTCTTGAGCTTGTCGCGCTGACTCCCGCTTAAACCTGCAACGAGGATCACATCTCTCTTCTTCTTTAGGCGTTCCTCAATAAACGGCTCCCATTGGCCGTGATCCCCAGGCGCATCATCTGGTTCCTGGCTGGAATCAAAGGCGGCGCGGAAGTTGCGGTAGCGCTGGCGCAGCTGTTCGTACCAGCTCCAGAAGCGCTCCACTGGGTAGCCGTGCTCCCCCAACTCAAAGCGACGCCCTCCGAGGTAGAGCTTGAAGTGCTCTGGCCGCTCGCCCAGGATTGGCTCCAGCAGTTCGCAGTAGGCGCAGGCCTGCACGAGGTAGATGGGTTTGGGGTGGCTGGAGAGCTTGCATTCGATCGGGATGTAGCTCCAATTCCCGAGAGCCGATGGTTTCTCGATGCGTTCGAGAAGGTCTGCCCAGCCGCGAATCTCTGCGTTTTTCAGGGCTGCCTGGTGGATGTACTGCCGGCCTTGGCGCATCGCGTCTTTGGTCTTGGCGTAGTCCTCCTCTTGCGGCGGGCCTTCCTTCTCAACCGGCTGATGGCGGTAAACGTCTTTGCCCTCAGCCTCCAGCCACTCCAGCAACACCTCCTCGTGTTGATGGCCCTGCTTGAACAGCAGATCATCCAGAGGGGTCGTCTCAGGCCGTTGCTCCTTGAACAAGCCTTGGGCCTTCAGCTCTTCCCACCAGGCGCCAATCACGGGGCTGCGGCTGAACAGGGCGAGTTGGGTGGGGGTAATCAGGCGTTCGGCCATGGGGCTCAGGGAAGGGCTTTGCTGGGGACTGATGACGACCAGCCTGCCGGGCGCCGGTGACGCAACGCGCATGGCTTGTGCGAAGGACGATGGCTGGCCGCCCGTGCGGCCCGTTTAGTTCAGGTCGCAAGTGGCGATGAACGCCAGCCCGCGGCTGAGCAACTCCTGCAGCAGCGCTTCTGACTCCGGCGTCGTGAGTACCTGATCACAGGCGGCCTCCTCCTGTTCGCTGAGCTCCACGTCGAGCTCTTCGGACCAGGCCACTTGATCGAGTTCGAAGCCAGCACTCACCAGGGCATCCAACACTTGTGACAAGGGAAGCCTCAAATGGCGAACCGGCAATGGCAGATGCTGGGCCTCCAGCCCCAATGGGCTGAAATTGGCGCTCGTGAAATCCAGCAGGGTGATGTGCAGACCCACCAGCAGCTGCCAGCGCTGGCGCAGGCTGAGTGCGGTGAAGAACAGGGGATTCTGTTGATACAGCTCCTGCATCAACGGCTGCTCAACTGCGCTGGCTGGGCACTGGTCGAGTTCAGTCAGCCATTGGGCGAGATCAGGGTTTGTCATGGCTGGCTCAGTTGAGGTCGACGCTCTCCAGCAACATGCGGCAGCGCATCAGCCGGTCGGCATCGATGGCCCAGCTCACGATCTGGGTGTGCTTGGCTTCGCTGTCCTCCTGCATCTCTTCCACAACGTTGTCGTGGAACTGCTCGAGGTGCCGCACGAGCGCCAAAGCGATCTGCTGATCCTCGTAGGCATTGGTCTCCAGCTTCTCGATCAGCTCCATCACCTGGCTCACCTTGGGGCTGGTGGGTTCGGCGCGCTTTTCGTGGCGCTCGGGCTTCTTCTCCTGCATGGCAATCAACTGCTCAGGGCTATCGGGAATGGCGACGGCCGGCGTGGCGGCGGTGTCGTTAAACGCGCTGCTGCGCAGCTCGGGATGCACACCGTCATCGGGATCCACGGGCTTGCCGGCCTGGAAGCGGTAGCGACCGTTGCTGGCCTTGGCGTCATCTGCGGAAGGGTTCAGAGGCTGCTCGTTGCTCGGGCTCATCAGGCTCTGGGCTGAACTGCAACCAGCGTTGCCGATGCAGACCTGCCGTGCTCCTGTGCTACTGCGAACGACGGGAGTGCTGACCTCAACACAGGACCTCAAACGCCTTCAGTTGGATCTCCATGGCGCTGCGACGATCACGGATCGTGGTTTGCAGAGCCTCGATTGCTGCTGAGAAGGAGGCCAGCGCGCGGCTGAGGGCCTGCAGCTGCTGTTCGCCGTTCTGCAGGGCCAGCAGCTCAGGCAGCAGCACGAGATCTTCACGGCCAGGCCCCATCCCTGTTGCGTTGGCGCAGGCCTCAAGCCGTTGCACTGCCTGGTCAAGGCGCATTCGCAACCGTGTCTGGAGCCCGGCCCCAATCCCGGGTAGGGCTTGAAGGCGGTCGATATGGGTGCGCAGCTGGTCGCCATTGCTCAGGCCATGGCTCTCCAGCATCCTCAGCCGCGCGTCCCCGAAGCCTTCGATCTGCCAGCTGCGCAGCGGTTCACGGCTGAGCTGCTCCCGCAGCCAGCGCTCACGGCCTTGGCTGGCGGCTTCACGGAGCCGAGCTTCTGCCACCACCGCCGGATCATCGCTGGCAGTGAGCTCCAGCAGCGGCGACAGATCGAGCGCGGACAGCTGGCGTTGCAGTTCCTGGTACTGCAGTTTTAGTGGGCGGACCTGCTCATGGACCAGGTCGCTGTTGGTGTGTGCCAGCTGCAGCAGTTGCTCGGCGGCGTTGCGGCGGTTCTCTTTGGCATGGGCATCGCCAAACCAGCCGCTGAGGCGGCTGCGCCACGACGTCTGGCGTCGCTGCACGAGCGCCTGATCCACCCAGTGGCCGGAGCCGCCATGGCGGTCGACCAGGGCTTGCAGCTCACGGTTGCTCTCCAGCAGCTGCTGGGCGATGGACTCGCGGCGCCTCAACAGCTCAGCGGCGCGCTGGTGGTGGCAGCGGAACAGGTCACGCAGGGCTGGATCCAGCTTTTCCCAGTGGGCGCTGGTGCTGACCGCCCCTGTGGTCGGCGCGGGGTTGGCGGTGTTGGGGAAGCGGCAGATCGGCTGGCCGATGCGCTGCTCCACCACACACCACAGGCAAGGTTTGCCGCTGGGGTGGTGGTGCTCGGGGGTGCGGCTGCAGGGCACCACCTGCCGATGGAGCTGCCGCAGCAGCAGTACCCATTCGGCGGCCGTGGGCCGCCACTGCGTTTCCAGTGAGAAGCTGCGCTGAAAGGCCTCAGCCAGCGCTGCCGACACCTCCTGGGGGGCGGGCCGCGCCGGGCTGGGCCGCAGGCCGGCGGGCACCACGGCGGCATGGGGATATAGGCTGCGCCGGATCTTGTCGCCGATCGGAAGATCCGGCTCAGCTGCGTTGATGGCGTTGTCGTAGGGGTGATCGTGGAGCAGCAGCTGATAGATCAGCACCGCCAGAGCGAAGTGATCGCTGCTCACCTCGCGCCAAGTGCGGCTTAGATCACAACCCACCAGCTCAGGTGCGGTGTAGAGCGGCCGCGCCACAGCGCAGTGGAATCGTTGTCCATCAGTGCCCTGGATCTGGAAGCTGTCGCTGTCGAGCAGCACCGCCCGCCAGCCGGCGGGAGCAGCGGCCTGGCTGAACAGCACGTTTTCTGGATTCAGATCACCGATCACCACCCCCTCGGCGTGCAGCGCCGCCACCGCTTCTGCCAGCAGCAGCGCCGCCAGCACCGCATCGCGCCAGGTGAAGCGGCGCAGGCGCTGCAGTTCATCGAAATTGAACAGCCGTGCCGCCGACAGGCTGCTCTCCGGCGGGATGCAGGGCATCACGTAGCCGGCAGCCTCCGCCCGGGCACCGCTGCGCCAGTGGTGCAACACGGCCTGCGGCAAGGTGGCGTAGCTGGCGCAGGCCGGCGGGAGCTGGCGCAGGGCCTCCAGCCGTTGCAGATCCACGCTGCGCAGCAGCTTCACTGCCACTGGAGTCCCGCCCAGGCTGGCGCGAAACACCTGGCCCTGGCCGCCGGCTCCGAGGCGTGCACCGCTTTGCAGACGCAGGCTGAGGCGTTCGCCGCTGTCGGTGATGAACGGCTGCTCCATGGTCAGCGACTGGCGATCACCAGCGTGCGGTCGTCGTCGGACAGCTGCGCAAGGCCTGGATCCGCCAGCGAGCGGGCTAGCCAGGCGGAATAGCTGCGGGCGCCATGGCGGCGGCGATGCTCGTTGATCACCAGATCAGCGAGTGCTGCATTGGCCTGCAGCTGATCGCAACCGGGGCGGGCGGGGCCGAGGAACGCGCTTTCGAGGCCATCGGAGAAAGCCAGCACCGCTTCCACTTCTGCCGCCGGCGCCTGCCAGAGCTGGAAGCTCTCGATCGGTATGTGACGCCGTAGAAAGGTGGTCTGATTGGCGTAATCCCCTTTGGCAGGCGGCAGCGGACAGCGCCACTGCCCGCCCTGGCGAACCAGCAGGGTGGAATCGCCCACCTGCAGCACGATCAGCCGGCGCCGATCCCAGCAGCAGGCCAGCAGGGTGTGATCCAGCAGGGGCACAGGGCCCCGGCGCTGAAGCAGGCGGTTGTGGAACTGCTGCAGTAAGTGTGGATCGGGGCAGAAGCGCAGCTTGCGGCGCAGGCGCACCAGCGCCAACCAACCAGCGCGGGCGCTCGCGAGAGCAGATCGGGCGACGGCGGTGCTGCCGCCGGCACCATCGCAGAGCACAAAGCCACTGAGCCCGTAGGTCTGACGCGGCAGAAGCAGGGCGTCGCAGCAGGGCTGATCCAGCGCGGCATGGCGTTCACCACGGTGCTGGGCGCCGCTGAAGCGCGGGACGCTGATCACAGCACCCACCCGTCGTACACATCGTCGCCAACGCGCGGATCCACCAGCTGCACGCGATCACCGGGGGCGGATTGCGAGACGCGGCTGAGGCTGGCCGACAGCCACAGGAACATCTCCTCGAATTTGAGGTTGTCGAGATCGAGACAGCGCCCCTTGAATGGGCGGCTCAGGTCATCAAGCACAGCGCGGCCGCGGGGTGACACATTCACACCAACGGTGAACAGGGTGAATTTCTGCTCCTGCGCCGCCAGTTCCAGCGGAGGGATCAGTGACTTGTAGCCATTGGAGCCGTGACCGTCTTCGTCGGTGGGCTCGCCATCGGTGAGCAGGAAAATCCAGGGGCGGTAGTAGCTGATGCCCTGCTGCTGATAGCTGTGCTTGCGCTCAGTGACCTTCAACATGGCCAGCTCAAGGGCCTGGCGCATGGGCGTGGAACCGCAGGCCTGCAGCTGCAGCGATTCGTTCTCGCTCAGGGGGGCGAAATCGCGCTCCAGCTGCACCGGCCCGAAGCTGATCACAGCGAGATCAACGCTCTGGGCTGCCACCGGACTGCGCAGGATGTCCTGGCGGAACGCATAAAAGCCGGCGTTCAGGCGACGGATTTTTTCGCCCGCCATCGAATAGGAGCGATCGAGCAGCAACACACATGGGGTACGGCGCTGGCGGTTGACCAGCAGGCTGCGGGCCTCAGGGTTGTCGAACAGCATCAGGCGTTGGAATGGATGCAAGCAGCCTCGCGGCTGAACACGGCGTGCAGTTGGCGTGCCGTGCGAACGACGAGCAAGGGCACGGTTGGGTGAGGCAACACCAGGCCACAAGGCTCACAACGCCTGGTGAGGCGAGGGCTCAATGCCCAGTGCGATGGCTGCTTGAAGCCCAGCACCTTCGATTCAATGGATCGCTCAGCACAGCTCAGGGAACTGAGCGCGTATCTCGGGGCCGCGCTGGAACATCACATGGGCGGCAACACCAGCCAGCCGCTCCACTTCCACGCGAAATCCATAGCCATGGTGCATGTTCATGGCGTGCGCGGCTTCGTGGATCAGGATCTTGAGGCTCTCTGCACCGAGAGGTTCCAGCCAGAAGCAGGGCTGATCGATCGCCAAGGTGAGGACGTTGGTCGCGCTCCAGTGGGCATAGAGGCTGCGGCTGCCATCATGATTGCGGGTTAATTGACCACGCACCCGCTGTTGGCGGACTGGCCCGTGGTCCACCAGCTGCTGGCAGAACCAGATCGCAAAGTCAAGGCACCGCTGAACGCGCGCGACGCCGCCTTGCTGCTTAATCAGTTGGAGCCGTTCATCGGCTGCGTGGACGGCTGACCGCACCGAAAAGCCATCGTCGCCGGCTTGTTCAGCCTTGCGGAGCTCATCGCGCCGAACCACCTCCTGAGCTGAGGGCACATGCAGCTTGAGCATCTCCCGAAAGCCGCCACTGGCCTGGGCCGTATTGACAACCTGAATCCCTAAATCACGGGCGTCTTCATCGAAATGCCGGGCACCCATGCGGGGGACAGACCGTGCGATGTTGTCGCCAAAAGCCCTCGCCAGGATCTGCTGCTGCACCTCCGTCGCGCAACGCCGCCCAGCGGTCCCCACCCAGTCGTCCTTCACGGTGGAGGCATCCATCTCCTCCAACAGCGTGGGTAGGCAAGCCACATGCAGCTTGGCGGGATAGCCGGAAGCCACCGCATCGCGGTTGGGGTTCATTGGCACCCGCTGCTGAATATCGCAGTGGTAGGCCAGGCTCCAATCGAGGGCCGCTACCGGGATCCCCATCTCATAGATGGTGGGTTGCTCGTGCTCGGCCGTGGGTACCAGGTGAATGGTTGTGCGCCGGCTGGGTTTCTTCCAGCTCTGGCTGGTTGGGTCGTAGACCTCGGTACTCAAGTTGGCGCTGATGACGTGCCTGATCTGGCGCATGGGGATGGGTCGTCCATTGATCTTCAGCTCCACCCCTGCTGGCACTAGGAAGCGTGAGAAGTAGTCATCCAGCTGGGTGCTGATCTCCGCGGGCCATGGCATCTGCATGTGCACCTGCGTGCCGTTGACGGGGGCGGGCAGAGAGGATTGCCGGCTGATGCGTTCCCCTTGATCGCGGAGGAACTCCAATTGCTGGTGGCCACTGACCACCCGTGCCTGCTCAGCGATGCAGAGCGCTTCCTTAAAACCGCGCCCGAAGCGTCCTCGTTTGAGATGGCTATCGATCTTGTGGGTGAGGTAGACGACGCGTAGATCGGCGAGCTCCTCAATACCCGAGCCATTGTCTGTGCAACTCACCAGGACGTGGTCGGCCCTGGGTTCATAGCGGAGCTCAATCTGCCCCGCTTCTTGCTCTGTGAGCGAATCCAGGGCGTTCTGCACAAGCTCCTTCACCAGGTGCTCGGGTGGCCGCGCCGCATTCATGGCCGCGAAACCTTCGGTGCTGATGGCAAGCCAGCCCTGGGACTGCGTCTTCATCGGGGATGATGTGGTGATGGAGTGATGGGTGGGAAGGGCTGTCAGCTCTGTGGCGCGTCAGCGTCCCACGCCGCGTCATCGGTGCCATTCCAGACAGCCTCGGCATCGCTGATCGACTTGCGCAACGCCAAGGGCTGCCAACCGATGCAACGGGCTTCCAAATCGATGCGCCGCCCGCAGTGGGTCCAGATCGGCAGAGGCTCAAGCGTGGGACCACAAGGCAACCACTCGCCATCGAAGACGTCATCAAAGGGGCTGGCGGTGGCCAGGATCTGATCGAGGAGGAGGCTGCTCATGTCGAAGGGCTCAACGCGATGAACCCAGCTTCTGCGGGCTGATCAGCCTGATCCGGGCGCCTCCTGCGAACGACGGGCCCAGCAGCGTCTCTGGAGAGTCGCCATGACTGGTGATTCGCAGGAGGAGGTCCTCAGCGCGATGGCACTGGCGTTGGGATGTACAGGTCGTTCAGTCGAACCAAGACACCATGAAATGCCGCGTCACCTGCTGGGTTGCGGGGAAGGTCTTCACGGTTGACTGCTATGCAGCCAACTATGCCGAGGCCCGCGAAGTGGCCAAGGCACAGCACCCCAATGCACGCATTCTCAGCGTAAACGCTGTTTTCCAATGAACAGCTCAATGATGTTGCTTGCATTATTTGCCACAGGCCTGGGCGTTGGCTATTCGATCGAGCGTGCCGAGCAGGGAGCTCCATTGGTGTCGTTCACCCCGAGGCGTGATCCAGTCTGGCTGCGAGATCTCGATCCCGCCTACCAAGACCTTGCGAGCGTGATGAAGAAGAAGGGCTTCACAATTGATGAAAATGCGACAATCTGCAAGCAGCTGGATATTGTGGGGTACTACTACTGGGGGCACCGCACTATCAAGATTTGCACCGATAGCATTGCCAAGCTCAATGGCGACCCATCGGCCTTTCGATTGCTGCTGCAACAAACCCTGGCCCACGAAGCTGTCCACGTCGCGCAAAGCTGCCGCCAAAGGCTCAGTGGTAAGCCAAGCCTTGAACTTGCGGCTTCCAGGCTCTATAGCTTGCCGCCATCTGTCAGATCTGACATTCAGAAGTCGATTGCCTCCAATCGCACCAATCATCCACGATCCGTTCAGTGGCGTATCGAGGCTGAAGCGTGGGCCATGGAAGACACGCCTGATCAGGTCATTGCGGCCCTGCAACGGTTCTGCAGATGACTGCAATGGCCTGGTCTTGCAGGGCAGGTTTCAACCCTTAGGGCTTTGAGCGCTGCCTCCACATCCAGCAGTCAAGCAGGGTGTTGGGGTTGGGCCATTTGGCCGACGGGTCAAAACCCATGTGCCGATAGAAGCGACGGGCTGCAGCAAAAGCGGCATGCACGAGGTTTCCACCCACGCCGATCTCCTCCCTGACCTGCAGAACCTGCCCTGAGCAATGCGGCACACGGCGAGCCGCACCAGCACCACTGCCAGTGCGGCGCAGATCGGGTTGTCGCAGCCGAGCGTCAGCCGCCTACCTCATTGTCGTCAAATATTCCCGGTGATCCAATCTGCAAGCGCTACGGCCATACCCCCTGGCTGCAGTTGCAGCTGCAGCTGGAGGGAACGGATGTGGCCATGCCGTTTCGTCTGCTGCCCGACCCCAACGGCCAGCCTCTGTGAGGGCTGAGCGCCAACGATCCCCCAAGCCAGATCATCAAAGATGAAGGCTGGTGAGAAGCTCTTCCATTGAGAAGCCGAGCTGGGCAGCTACGTCCTTGAGGATCTGTCGCAAGGTGCCAACCCTCAGCGGCTTGTGAGCAGGAATGGTGAGGTGCTGCTGCGCGGCGCCAGAACTTCGGGACAACCGCATGTGACTGCCCGTTTGGCGGTTCAGCGCATAGCCATGGCGGTGAGGGTGCTCGGCCAGTAGCTGGCCATTGACGTCTCGCGGGATTCTCACAGGGCTAGCAGTTCCTGCTTCACGTGATGGAGACGGATCAATGGCGGCGCCTGGCCTGGATCGAAGTGGCAGAGGACGGCGTCCCGGATCTCCCGGTGGAGTTCCTCGACCGTCTCGGCCTCGGTATGGATCGCAGCGGCAGCGGCGCTGGCCCGAAAGGAACCGTCCTCAGCTTCCTCCACCACGAAAAGAATTTCCTGCATGGCCACCTTCAATGGAACCGGTCTGACAGCGGTCGACAAATGGCTGCCGAGTGCCAGCAGCCCCTCAGCGCGGCTGAGCTGTGAGGGTGAGCAGATTGTCGCTGTGGCTGAAGCTGGTGCTGATGCGGGTGCTGGGTTCAGCGGCCGGCGGCTGCTTTTCCATGGCGTCGTAGTGGGCGCGCATGGCAGCAAGGCGCTCCTCGTAGCCCGGGTGGGTGGACTCGGGTTCGGTGATGGAGGCATCACCAACCGAGCGGGCCATGAACTCCAGCTCGTGCTGGCAGATGCGAGCTGGATAACCCGCGCGGGCGAGCATGGTGGCGGCATCACGGTCGGCCTCAAGCTCCAGCTCCCGCAAGCGCTTCATCTCACCGAGCTTCTTGGCCTTCTCGTTCTGGCCGTGCAGGTTGTGATGGAGGTGGTAGCTCTGCTGGAAGATGTGATGGCGGCGGATGTGCGCGATCTCGTGTGCCACGGTGCAGGCCAAGTAGCCGACCTTTGGCCCATAGGCGCGAAACGCGGCGCGGGGAATCACCACAGTGCCGCTGGAGGCGGACCAGCCCTGGATGTCGCCCAGCGCATAGCCCTGCCGGATCAACTCATCCCATCCATTGCCGTAGCGCTGGTAAGGGTTGAGCAGGGCGAACATGTCGCACTGGTCGGGCTTGCAAAGCCCGCGCTGGGCCGCCAACTGGGCGGTGTAGTTGCCAGAGCCCACCATGAAGGCGAGGGGCTGTTGGCCGAGATCGTTTCCCTGGGCCAGGCGCCGCAAGACGCCCTCCAGCGTGCGCACCTCTGCTGGTGGACCGGGAGCCCACCAGCCTCTGGTAGCCATGCCAGCCGCAGCGATGCCAACCAGCGCCGCAACGGCCGTCACCGCAGGGCGGAGGCGTTTCGAAGACCATGGCATGGGTCAGGGCTCCAGCAGATCGAGCAGCCGACCGCCTTCATCCACCAGGCGGTGCCGCTTGCCGGTGCTGCGGGCGCGGGCCTGGGCGGTGCGGTACGCGTCGGCTTGGTTGTGCTTTTCCTGGAAGCGCTGCCAATGGCCGAATTGGTCTTGCCACTGGATCACGATGCGGGTCATGGGGACTGTGTTGCGGATCAACTCCCAGCAGCCTGAGCCACGCCGTGGTCATCGCCAGAGGCATTCGTGCGAACCACGCCGGTGCCTCTGGGCAGCCCTGGCCCCTCACCGACAGCCATGAACTGCATGCAGATCACATCCAGGGCGTCCTGGCCCGCTTCTGAATCGAGGAGGGAAGGATCAGCGAGCAACGGCTGACTTTTGCGCTCGATGCGCGAGAGAGCTTTGAGGAGGTCGCCAAGAAGTTCGCGCTGTTCAGGTGTCATGCGGCCACACCCTCATGCTCGATTCGCTGCCGCAGCGCTGGATTCATGCGTTTGCGCAGGCGTACCACGTCAACCGGAGCCGGTAGCAAGGCGTTGAGCTCCTGTTTGAGATGCACCAGGGCAAAGGGTGTGAGGGGCTCAAGCTCCACCCAGATGTCGATATCGCTGCCAGGACGCTGCTCGCCTCGAGCCACCGAACCAAACAGGCCGATCGCCTTGAGGTGGTAGCGCTGCTGCCAGTCGGAGCAGTGGCGGCGCAATTGGCTGAGAACCGCGTCCGCGGCGGGGGGCTGAGCCATGGAGGGAGAGGCCCTAACGACCAGGGACTGTTGGTCCCTGGGAGATTCTGAATGCTTGGCCCAGCATCTGCCGCACGGCGCTTGGGTTTCCTGGGCAGTTAACGGTGGATCCGGCCACCATGCTCAAGCAGGGGGCTTGGTTGCTGAGGCATTGAGCTGCGTCTGCGTCCAGGCGCAGCGGCGGCCTAGGTGATTGAGCAGGGTGGTGGCTCTGGCGAGCCCAGCCGCTTCAAAGAGGGTGAGGCTGCTGATGGTTTTGGTGGTATCGAGCTCGCTGCCCATCAGGCGCTCAAGGGTCTGGTCGTATTGTTGCAGCTGGTGGTGGATCACGCTGATCACCGCCTCCAGCCGCTGCCGCAGCAGTGGCTCCGCCAGGTAGGCGCGTGCTTCTACTAGGCCTGCGATGCCGTAGCGCTGGGCCATTTCTGAGTGCCCAAGCCCAGCCAGCTGCGGCAACACGAACCAGATCCAGTGGCTGCGCTTGCAGCCAGTGCGCAGTTCGCCCAGGGCTTGGTCGATAGCGCTGGGGTTGCCGGCGTTCTGGGCAGTGCAGAAACGATCGAGACCACCAGTGGAGTTATGCATTCTTCAGTACTCCGTCATTCGCAGGAGAAGGGTTGAGATCAGCTGGCTCCCCAGCGAGGGTATTGGCATCACCCACTCAAGGGCCATGCAGATCATCGAGCTGGAACGCGACGACTGGAACTTCTTCTGCCCGGCCACCGGCCGGCCGGTGTTCACGGAAGACGGTGAACCCAACACCCCAGCGCTGCGCGGCAGCTGGTGCCATGAGGTACCTGAGGAGCCGATGCACCTGGCCGAGGAGCTGAAGCTCCAGTGGCAGGCCCACCTGGAAACCCAGGAGGCTGCCGATGAGGGAGCCGACGTGGTGCGCTTTCTGCAGTCGGTGGAGCGCCCGAACTGGGTGGCCTTTGAGATCACGACCTGTGGCATGGCCTGCGGGCCGGTCTGGAGTACGGCTTGGACGGTGCTGGATCTGGGCCGCGCAGGTCCTCTATAAATTTTGGACATGGCGAGGACAATTCTCGTTACGCCACCTCTGGCAATATGGAAAGACTTTCCAACTGCGCAGCTACTGCAGAAAACCAAAAGCATGCGTGTAATGCATAGTTTTGACCCATGCCCAGAGGGGGCTGTTCCCCGGGGCCCTGGCTTGATGTGACGAGCCTTGAAACTCAAGTGCAAATGTGGGTTATCGGCAAGTCATCCCCCACAAAGCTGCCATGATTGTGCTGCAGATTTCAGCCAAATACTTTGCCCCGCCCAGCTGAGGAAGATCTCCGCTACTGCCTCAGCTTCACGGCGGCAGGGCTCAGGCCTGAGCTGGCGTCTGTGATCGCGGCTATCCATCTGGAGGAAGACGGTGACTGGCTCCGCACCAAAGCGGCGGTGCTGGAGCGCAATGCCCTGCAGGCCCGTTCCGCCAGCTCGGGCAAACGGCTCGAGTCGGAGCTACGGCAGCGTCTTCAGTGCCTCACCTTCCCCCAGTTACAGCTGTTGGCACGGGGAACGGGCGAGGAGCGCAGCGCCATGGCCTGGCTGGCGGTGCTCAAGCGCATCCAAATCGCAGCCGAACTGAGTCGGGATGTGCTGCTGGAGAAGCTCGCCAGCCTGGATCCGGTGCTGCGTCGCTCGGACATGGCGGCCTTCTATGAGGACCGTGAGCGTGATCACCCCGAGCTGGCGGCCCTGGCACCCTCATCCCAGCAGAAGGTGCGATCCGCGCTGCTGCAGATGCTCAGGGATGCAGGGCTCTTGGCTGGCAAGGCAGGCAAGAGCGGAACCCTTGGCACAGTGCAGCGACCGCTGCTCTCGCCGCAGGTGCAGGAGCTGGTGGCCAGTGACGATCCATCGCTGCTGGTTGGATTCCTGATCCACGGACCGGCCAAACCCGCCAAGAGCCGGAGCGGGCCTACGGCGGCGAAGGCATCTCCTAGGACAACGTCAAAAACTAGACCCAGCTCTGGAGCTAAGCCCGCAGCGAAGGTGTCCACCAAGCCTGCAGCCAAGAAAGCCACACCCACCAGGAGGAAGCCTGCATGAGCAGCGTAAGCGGCCTCGACAAGCGCCTCCAGGAGGTCCTCAGCCGCCCCGAGTTCCTGGGCATGCGGGGCGTAGCCAAGGAGGTGCCGATCTTCATTCAGACCTACAGCCCCGCCGATGAAGACCAGCTGCGCGTCGTAGTGAAAGGGGCAGAGCAATACCTGCGCAAGCAGGGCCTGCGCGTGAAGCACGTGGACCTTTTTGATCTGTTGCTGCAACTATTGGAATCCGAGGGATGGCTTCAAGAGGTAATGCAACATGAGGCGAGTTGGAGCAAGAGCGACCTGTTCGACGATCTACAGAACGTGGCAGACCCTTCTGACTCCTTGGTGCCGAAGTTGATGGAGGCTCTAGGCGATGATACCCAGATCAGCTTGATCACCGGTTCAGGCCGGATCTATCCATTCCTGCGCACCCATACGATTCTTGAGGCCCTACAGCCAGCGATGGTGCGCCATCCAGTGGTTGTCTTTTTCCCAGGTGAGTACTCCCGGGATACCGACGGCGGTTCCTACTTACGTCTGTTTGGCACCACGACAGCCAGCAAGATCGAAAATCCGCATTACCGCGCCACCAACCTCGATTACTTCGACATCAAGAGCTGATGACTTCCAGCACGATCAAAGAGCTCTTCGCCAAGCCGGTTGATCGCCCGATCGACGGGGTCATCAAGGCTGATGACGAGCGGCATCTCCAAGTCGAACTCGACGAGTACGTCGTCACCCGCGAGGTGAGCAAGGGCCTTGGTACGTTTACCGACGCATACCTGCACAACCCCACGGCCAATGGCGTGTGGATTTCAGGGTTCTTTGGTTCGGGCAAGTCGCACCTGCTCAAGATGCTCTCGCTGATGCTCGACAGCGAAAAGCGCATAGGAGAGCAAGGGATCCGTCCAGCCGAAATCCTTCTGCCCAAGGTGGGCGACGAGATCCTCCGAGCAGACCTGAAGAAAGCCACTGCAATCCCAGCTCGAAGCATTCTATTCAACGTCGACCAGAAGTTTGACCACAAAGGTGGAGACAAGGAAGCGCCAATCCTTGATATCTTTTTCAAGGTCCTAAATGAGCTGCAGGGATATTATGGAAAGCAAGGGTATATCGCCCAACTCGAGTACGACCTTGACAAGCAGGGCTCTTATGACTCCTTTAAGAGAGTCTACCGCGAAACCACGGGATCCGAGTGGGAGAACGATAGAAGGATGGTGCTGACTTCCACGAAAGGAAAGTTCGCAAAAGCCTACTCTGCGCATTCTGGAATGTCTGAAAATGCGGCATTCCGGATCATCGACGATGCTAAAGACAGCTTCAAGTTGTCGATCGAGGACTTTGGGCAACGTGTGAAGGAGTATCTCGACAGCCAGCCACCTGGTTTTCGGCTCAACTTCTTCGTGGATGAGGCGGGTCAGTTTATTGGCCAGGAACGCAGTCGCCTGTTGAACCTTCAGACCGTGGTGGAAAGTCTGGCCACGGCCACGAACGGTCGGGCCACCGTGTTCATCACCTCCCAGGCTGATCTGGAAGGCGTTCTGGGCCAGGTGAAGTTCGAGCAAGCTGACGATCTCAGCCGCATTCAAGGGCGCTTCAAAACGAAGATGAACCTTGCAAGCGCCGATGTTCAGGAGGTGATTCAGCGTCGCCTTCTTGAAAAAGACCCACAGGAACCAGAGCAGCTGATCAGCATCTACGAGCAGGAGAAGGAGAACTTCACCACCCTGTTTCGATTCGGTGATGGCTCAATCCAACTCAAGGGCTGGAGTGATTGCCAGGGCTTCTGCGGCCTTTACCCCTTTCATCCCTACCAGCTGAGCTTATTCCAGCAGGCAATCCAAAGCTTGGCCAGCCACAGCATTTTTGAAGGCCGAAACATGGCAGTGGGGGAGCGCTCGATGCTTTCGGTGTTCCAGGACGTGGCCAAGGCGATCAAGGAAATGCCGGTGGGGCGGCTGGCCAGCTTCGATCAGCTCTACGACGGAATCAACAATGTGATCCGAAGCGATAAGAAGCAGACCATGGTGACCGCCCAGAACCAGGTGGGGGATCTGGAGCTGCGGATTCTCAAGTCCCTCTTTCTGCTCAAGTGGGTGCCGCAGTTCAAGAGCACGGCACGCAATATTGCGATTCTACTGATCAATGAGCCCAATTTCGACATCCGTGGCCATGAGCAGGCGGTGAAGGATGCGCTGATCAACCTGGAGAGCCAGAGCTACCTGCAGCGCAGCGGTGAGGTCTACGAATTCCTCACCGACAAGGAGAAGGATGTTGAGCAGGAAATCAAGCGCACGGAGGTGTCCGACTCGGAGGTGATTAAGGCCCTGCATCGGATTGTTTTTGACGACGTGCTTCGCAGCAACAAGATCCGCTTCGAGGACAACGGCAATGACTATTCGTTTGCCCAGAAGATCGACGACGGACTGATCAAGTGCAAGGACACCGATGTGGCTGTGAACCTGGTAACGCCGGAGCACCCCAACTACGGCAATGAGGCGATCCTCCACAGCCGCAATATGGGCGGCACTGAACTGATGGCGGTGCTACCGAGTAAGGAGCGGCTGCTGGAGCAGATCCGTAGCCAACTGAAAACCGATCTTTACGTTCGCCAGAACAGCGGCAGCGAAGACGAAGCCCTGAACGCTATCCTGGCGATCCGGGCCAAGCAGAGTGGTACGCGGCGGCAGGAGATCACTCGCCTGGCCGAAGAGCAACTGCGCACGGCCGCGCTCGTGGTCAATGGCCAGACACTCTCGGTCGGCGAAGGCGATCCGAGAACCCGATTCAGCAAGGCCTACCAGGAGCTGATCCGCTCCGCGTTCCCCAAGCTGAAGATGGTTCACGGATCGTTCAGTGAAACCACCGTGGCCGCGGTGGTGGAAGACCAGGACGATCTGCTTGATGGCCTGGCGCTTCAGCTGTCAGAGGCCGAGCAGGAGGTGCTGGTGGAGGTGGAGCGCCAGCAGAAGCTGGGCGAGCGGCTGAGTGCAGAAGCGCTGGTGCGCAAGTTTGAGGGGCGGCCCTATGGCTGGAGCAACTGGGCCACCCTCACCTTTATTGCGCGGCTTTACCGGCTCGGGAAGCTGGAGCTGCGTGAGAAGGAACTGCTCAACAGCGTGGAGGTGATCGATGCGCTCACCAACAGCCGCAAGCTGGGCGGCGTGAGCGTGCGCAAACAGGAGGTATATGACACCAAAACGATCAATGACTTGAAGCGCTTCCACCAGGATCTGTTCAATGTGCAGAGTCACGGCACAGATGCCCGCAGCACCTGCGAAGTCTTCCGAATGGCGATGCGCGAGGAAGCGCAGAACTTGCGCGACCTGGCGGCCCAGGCTGGCACCTATGGATTCCTTGCTGGGGTGCAGCCCTGGGCGGAGCAGGCCGAGGCGATGGCCAAGAAGGACGACGGCTACCTGCTCAACCAACTGGGTAGCTTCAAGGCCAGCTGGCTGGATGCCGAAGAAGACCTGCTCACCCCCCTGAAGCAGTTCCTCAACGGCAATCAGAAAACGGTGTACGACCAGGTGCGGGCCTTTGAACTGCGCTACGGCGATGAGTTTGCCGACCTGCCGGCCGAACAGGTGGCGCCGCTGCGAATGCTGCTGGAGAGCGACAAGCCCTATGCCGGCGGCCTGATCCCCCAGGCCAAAAGCGCGATAGCTGAGCTGCAGAAGCAGCTGGGCGAGCGACTGGCGGCGGCCAAGGCCAAGGCGCTGGAGGAGATCAGCGAGCAGGAAGCCCGCCTGAAGGCAACGGCCGACTTTCAGAAGCTCGACACCAGCCAACAGGAGCAGGTGCTGGCAACCACGGCAGCGGCCAAAACCGATGTGGAAGCCGCGAGCCAGCCAGGACGGGCCTTGCTGCGGGTGAGCCGCTACCGGAACGAGGAGCTGCCCAAACAGCTGCAGCGGATGGCGGCACTGGTGGCGCCGCCGGACAGACCAACGCCTGAACTGATCAAAGTGGTTCCGGCTTCTGCCTTGAAGGTGAACTGCCCGCTGAGCCAGATCACCAACAGCCAGGAGCTGCAGCAGTGGCTCGATGCCCTAAGGGCCTCAGCTCAGGCAGAGCTTGAGCAGGGTCACCGGATCAGTCTCTGAGCCCAGGCTCTCTTCCATTCCACTCGTTTCTCAGACCCGCAACTGATCGATGCCCGTCAACACCGCTGCCCTGAAAACCTTTGCCCCGGCGATGCGCCGGCAGCTGTTGGAGGCGGTGGGCCGCAAGCTGGATCTGCTGCTCAACAGTCAGACCCCGGACACGCTCAGCACCTTCGCCAAGCAGATCGCTGAACTGCGAGAGCAAGAGGGGGAGAACCGCGACCAGCTGCTGGAACGGGTGGCCTACACCTGGTTCAACCGTCTGTGCGCGCTGCGCTATCTGGATGGCAGGGGCTGGCACCCATTTGGCTGCAAGGTGTTGATGCCAGCGGCTGAGGGTGAAACCCAGCCGGAGCTGCTCAAGCTGATGCGGGCCGGAAACCTACCGGCGGCGTTGCAAAGCCACACCGATCAAGCCAGGTTGCATGGCTTGTTGGATGGCCAAATCCAAACGGCTCTTGCTGGAGCAGATCCGCAAGGTGAGGTCTATCGCCAGCTGGTGCTGGCGGTATGCCGCTGCTACCACGAACTACTTCCCAACCTTTTTGAAGGCCTCGATGATGCCAGCGAGCTGCTGCTGCCCGACGACCTACTGAGCGATGGCTCAATAGTGGGAGCCTTCCGCAAGGAAATCACCGATGACGACTGCCAAGACGTAGAGAGCCTGGGCTGGCTGTATCAGTTCTATATCGCTGAAAAGAAAGATGAAGTAATGGCCCGCAAGAAAGCGGTGCCAACAGAAGACATCCCAGCGGTAACCCAGCTGTTCACGCCGCACTGGATCGTCCGCTATTTGGTGGAGAACTCCTTGGGGCGGTTGTGGTTGCTGAATCGGCCTGCTTCAAAGCTGCGCGACCAGATGCCCTATTACATCAAGGGTGATGCCGAAACCGATTTCCTGGTGATCAATAAGCCAGAAGAGATCAAGCTGCTTGATCCAGCCTGCGGTAGCGGGCACATGTTAACCTATGCCTTTGACTTACTGGTTCTGATCTATGAGGAGGAGGGCTACTCGCCCAACGAGATCCCTGGATTGATCCTTAAGAACAACCTGCATGGGCTGGAGATCTGCCCCCGCGCCGCCCAGCTTGCCGAGCTAGCGCTTGTGTTTAAGGCGCGGGAACAATCGCGACGCTTCTTCCAGCCTGAGCAGCTGGTAAGACCCCAGATCATCGAGATGCAGGATGTCCAGTTTGAAGATGGCGAGCTGAACGACTACATCAAAGCACTCGATCTCGGTGAGCTGTTCGATCCAAGCCTATTCAAACTGCTCCGTCAGTTCGAGGAGGCGAAGAATTTCGGCTCGCTCATCCAACCATGCCTGGATGAAAAGGCCATCGCCGACGTCCGCCGCGCCATCGAGGCGAAGGACCTCGGCGGCCAGCTCTTCCTGCGCGAAACGCACCTCAAAGTCCTCCGCGTGCTCGAACAAGCCGACGCGCTCACCCAGCGATATCACGTCGTCGTGGCCAATCCGCCGTATATGGGTGGGAAACAGATGAATCAAGCCGTCAAAGAAATGGCCAAGACGTGCTTCCCCAATTCTAAATCGGATCTCTTTGCGGTTTTTATAGAACGAGCATTCGGACTATCGCAGCCACATGGATACGTATCAATGGTCACAATGCAGAGCTGGATGTTTCTCTCCAGTTACGAGTTGCTCAGGCATCATATTCTCACCCATAAATCTATCGTATGTATGGCGCACTTGGGTGCGCGAGCATTTGACAGTATTGCCGGAGAAGTTGTCCAATCCACGGCATTCGTTCTTCAAAATATCGCTCACAGGACGAGAATCGCTTGTTTTGTTCGCCTCACCGATGGAAATAGCGAAAAGGAAAAGGCGTCCCAGTGTCTCGCTGCGGTAGCCGATGAACAGTCAGCACTATTATTTCGCGCTTGTGCCGACACGCTTCTCCGCATTCCAGGGCAGCCAATAGCCTATTGGATGACTGAGCAAACGATTCGGCTTTTTACCGATAATCCATCTCTCGGCAGTCTTGCGATGCCTCGCAAAGGCAATACCACTACAAACAACGATAGGTTCCTGCGTAGTTGGTCCGAGGTTTCTTTGGCTCGCCTTGGAATTGACCTTCCGGCCTACGACCATCGATTCAAGTGGATTCCCTACAACAAAGGAGGCGGATATCGGAAATGGTTTGGCATGAACGGGAGCGTGGTGAACTGGTCGAACAACGGGGCAGAGATTAAGGCCATTCCACACTCTGTCGTCGCCAGTGAATCGCTTTACTTCCAGACAGGACTGACTTGGTCCACGGTAAGTGCTGGACGCTTCAGCGTCCGTTACTTCGGAAACGGATTCATTTTCGACAACGGCGGATGTTGTCTTTTCTCAGATGACGCACGACGCCTGTATTTTCTCGCCCTGATGAATTCAGCCATCTTCGAATATTTACTCTCGAAAATTAACCCGACGGTCAATTTTCAGTCGGGAGAAATCGCAAAGCTGCCTGTGATTTCGTTGGATTCGATCAACTTTGACCTCGATAGGAATACACTGGGCCTAGTCAACATCGCCCGCGCCGACTGGAACAACTTCGAGACCTCGTGGGACTTCCGCGACCAGCCGTTGCTGCGGCCGGGGCTGAAGGGCGCGACGCTGGAGGCGAGCTGGCGGAATTGGGATGCGCAGAGCACCGCCGCCATCCGCCGGATGCAGGGGTTGGAGACGGAAAACAACCGGCTGTTCATTGCTGCTTATGGCCTAGAGGGCGAGTTGCAACCTGAAGTGCCTGAGGAACAGATCACCCTCGCCCGCGCCGATCAAGGCAAGGATATAGCCGCTTTTCTCTCCTACGCCACCGGCTGCATGATGGGCCGCTACAGCCAGGATCAGCCGGGCCTGATCCTGGCAGACTCTCGTGACAGCCAGGCAGCACAGCTCGCCGCCTACGAAGACAAAGTCGGCAAGCCCATCGCCGAAGTTCAATTCAAGCCCGACCCCGACGGCATCATCCCGGTGCTCGATGGCGAGTGGTTCGAAGACGACACCGTCGCCCGCACCCGTGAGTTTCTGGCCGTTACCTTCCCCGAGAGCAGCGTCGGTGAAAACCTTCGCTTCATCGAGGAGTCCCTCGGTAAAGATATCCGCAAATACTTCTGCAGCGAGTTCTACAAGGATCACCTGCAGACCTACAAGAAACGGCCCATCTACTGGATGGTGCAGAGCCCCAAGAAGGGCTTCGCCTGCTTGATCTATCTGCACCGCTACACCAAAGACACACTCAACCAGGTGCTCAACAATTACTTCCGGCCCTACCTGCAGAAGCTGGAAGCCCGCCAGGCCCAGCTCGGCCCCGATCAGCTCAACGACGACCTGCCCACCCGCGAGCGCACCGCCGCCCGCAAAGAAGCCGAGAAGATCACCAAGGTGCTCAAGGAATGCCAGGCCTGGGAGCAGGACGCCCTGCTGCCCCTGGCCCAGCAGCGCATCGAGCTCGATCTCGATGACGGCGTGAAGGTGAACTACCTCAAGCTGCAGGACGTACTGGCACCGATCCCTGGGCTGGCGGCCAAGGAGGACTGAGCGCTTCGCGATGCAGAGATCCGTTGCTGAATTAATCACCACACCCGAAGGCAAGACCTTCGAGTGCAAGCGCGATCTCTCCTCTACCCAGAATCTGCTCAAGACTCTGGTGGCCTTTGCCAACAGTGCTGGCGGTCTGGTGTTGATCGGAGTAGCTGATGGAACCCGCGATGTGATTGGCCTGCCAGAGCCCTTGCAGGCCGAGGAGCAGCTTTGCAATCTGATCGCCGATGGCATCTCGCCTCGCCTGGTGCCCAATGTCGAGCTAGTGGCCCATGGGGATCTCAACCTATTGCTGGTGGAGGTGTTTCCCAGCAGCCAGCGCCCGCATCACCTGAACAAGCAGGGCCCGGAGCAGGGTGTGTTCGTGCGGCTGGGCTCCACCAACCGCCAGGCAGATCCCGCCTTGATCGAGGAATTGCACCGCAGTGTGAGTGGCGCTGCTTTTGATGAACAGCCCATTGCGGAGCTCTCTGTCGATGATCTGGATCGCGAGGCGATCACGGCTGCCTTTGAGGGCATTCGATCGATCAGCGACCAGGACCTGTACAGCCTGCGGGTACTCACCACAGTTCAGGGCCGAGACGTACCGACCGCGGGCGGGGTGTTGCTGTTTGGGCAAAACCGTGATCGCTGGTTCCCAGACGCTTGGCTGCAGTGCGCCCGATTTGTGGGCACCACCAAGGCCGGGATCTTTGATCAACTCGACATCCACGCACCACTCCCGCAGGCGTTGGAGCAGGCCCTGGCCTTCCTCAAGAAGCACGCAATGCGTTCCGCTGACTTTCAGGAGCTCCGGCGGGTCGACCGCTGGAGCATTCCTCTGGCCAGCCTGCGGGAAGCCCTCACCAATGCTCTGGTGCATGCCGACTATTCCCAGCGCGGTGCACCGATCCGCGTGGCATTCTTCGACGACCGGATCGAGATCGAAAGCCCAGGTGTTCTGATCCCCGGCCTGAGCATCGAGGATCTTCCCCGGGGCATCAGTCGCCTACGCAATCGCGTCATTAGCCGGGTGTTCCGTGAGCTCGGCCTGATCGAGCAGTGGGGTAGTGGTGTCCCCGTGATCCTGGAAGAAGCCGCGAGCTCCCACCTTCCGCCGCCGCTGTTTGAGGAGGTGGGTCTGCGTTTTCGGGTGACTCTGCCCCTGGCATCCCAGCCCCCTGCAGAACAGGGGCAGAGTCGCCTCGGGGGGGCAGAGTCAAGGGCAGAGTCAGGGGCAGAGTCGCTGGCCGAGGGCGGTCTTGCCGCTTTGGTGCTCAAGGCCCTTGCCCAGGGCCCTATGAGCAAGTCTGAAATTGCCCAGGCCCTGGGCCGAGACTCCGTCTCCGGGGCACTCAACCGAACGATCCGCCAGCTACTAGATCGCGACGAGATCAGCTACACCCTGCCGGAAATCCCCAACAGCCGGCTGCAGAAATATCGCCTGCTTCAGGAGGCTCAGTGATGACCCGAACCCCCGCCGCCACCAGCCGCATCCACGAGAGCCTCGATAGCGCTCTTGCTCGCAAGCGGGTTGTGCTCTGGTACGACCCCAATGGCGAGTGGGCTTCTGAGTTTGACGACTACCAGCCCGCTGCAGCCGAGAAGCTGCGGGTGGAGCGCAACGAGTTCTCCGTGAAGGTGGCGATCAGCCGCGCCCCCCTGGATCAGCGCTTCCTGCTCTACCTACCCACCGCCAAACCACCAGAACCGGATAACTGGCTGCTGGACCTGCTCTTGGCGGGCCATGAGTTCACTGCGGACCGGGCCTCGCTCGACATCCAGGAAGCGGGATTGCCGCTGGAACATAAGGACCTTGCCCAAGAGCATGCATTCTTCTTCCGCTCACCGGTGCGTACTACAAAGCTCAAGAACTTAAAGCCCTCGAAAGACAATAAGCTCACTATCCGTCTCAAAATGCTTGCTGTATTGGCGGAACAGCAGCCCGACATTGACCAGCTGTTGCTGCATGCCTTTGGGCAGCTAGATCCAGCCAATCCCGATGGCGATGACCCGGTGGAAGCCCTCTATGGCAACCACCAGCTGAGCAGCCATTTCTGGAAGGCAGTGGGCGAGAAGTTCGGCTACGTCAGCCCGGAGCCCAACCTGCGCGACTTCGCCGTTGGCTTGTTCAACAGCGTCAGCAGCATCGGCCCCTCTGGCGAGCTGCTGCCCCACGCCCGGGTGTTTCTGAGCATCTGGAAAGACAGCAACAGCTCCCGGCCGGCCTTTGAGCAGTGGAGTGATCATCTCGCTGTAGTGCTGCGAGTGGAGGAGCAACTCAACGACGCACCAGAGAGCTTTGAGCCAGACAACGACGACAGCTATGAGTTGATCGAGCGTTTTGTGCTCAGGCGCCTGCTGCAACGCTTTCGGGGTGACGCCTCAGACACTGAACTTCTAGAAGTAATCCGCAACCGCAGCAGCTCCTGCTGGTTTGGCAAGCACCAGCACGGCTACCGCGCCTTGGAGCAGGCGATCAACTTCCGTGGCCTTCTGGCCAAGGCTGATCTGCAAGTGCCCAGCTTTGAGGAGGGTCTGCAGCGCTACTGCAACGGCTGGTGGCGCCTGGATCAGGCCTACCGGCGCTGCATCTTCCACGCCCGCACCTACAAGCAGCCCGGGCTGCTCAAGCCACTGCGCGACTGGCTGGAGGCCCAGTACGTCAACAACGTGCTGCTGCCGCTCACCAACAGCTGGAGCGATCAGGTGGCTGGCCTCAGTAACTGGGGATCGAGCACCCTGCCGAGGCAGAAGGAGTTCCACATGCGCTACGTGCATGCGCCGCTCTCCTCCAAAGGTCTCAAGCGCCTGTTTGTGGTGATCTCTGATGCCCTGCGCTACGAAGCCGCCCGCGACTTTGCCGAGCGCCTCAACAGCCAGGCCGGTAAGGGCTGGCAAGCCGAGGTGGATGCCCTGCTGGGGGTGCTGCCCAGCTACACGCAGCTGGGGATGGCTGCGCTGCTCCCTGGTGCGCAGCTGGGCCTCAACCCCAGCGATTCCAATGCCATGGTGGATGGTCAAAGCGCTACGGGCACTGAGAACCGCGACAAGCTGCTCAAGGCCTACGCCGGTGGCCGCGCCAAGGCGATCAAAGCGGAGGATTTCCTCAGCCTCGCCACCAGCAAGGAGGGTGCCGAACTCACCCGCGACTACGACTTGATCGTGGTTTACCACAACTGCATCGACCGCATCGGTGACAAGCGCGAGAGCGAGGTCGACACCAGCCAGGCAGTGGAGCAGACCTTTGATGAGCTGGAGCTGATCCTGCGCAAGATCGCCAGCCTCAAGGGCAGCCAGGCGGTGATCACCGCCGACCACGGCTTTCTGTTCCAGCAGGAGCCAGTCGACGCCAACGACCGCGCCGAGTTCCCGCCTGCCACCGAGCTCAATTTCAAGAACAGGCGATTTGCTTTAGGCACTGGCATCAAGGCCAGTGCCGGCCAGAAGGTGTTCACCGCAGGCGAGTTGGGCTTGAGTGGCAGCTGGGAGGCTGTCTTCCCCCTGGGGCTTGATCGCTTCCCCCGTTCAGGCTCAGGCTCACGCTTCGTGCATGGCGGCACCTCCTTGCAGGAGGTGGTGGTGCCGGTGATCAAGCTCAAGCGCGAACGCAAGGACGAGAGCCGGCCGGTGCAGGCCCAGCTGCTGCGGGTGCCGGCCAAGATCACCATGGGCAAGCTGAGCTTCGGACTGTTCCAGCTGGAGGCAGTGGAGCCCAAAAAGCGCCTTCCCTTGCAGCTGCGCATCGGCATCTATACCAAGTCTGATGGCGCCCTGCTCTGTGCACACCGCACCGTGCTGCTGGATTCTGCGGCCACAGAAGCCCGCGAACGGGAACAGCAGGTGGTGCTGGAGCTCTCGAATGCTGCGGGCGACTACAACAACCAGACCCTGGAGCTGCGCATTGAACAACTACTGGAGGGCGTTTCCACGCCGGTTTCCTATAAGACTGTAGAGCTGAAGCTGCAGCAGCCCTTTGGCAGCGACTTCGACGACTTCTAATTATCGCCATGAACACCAACGCTGCTCCCACGGTCCACAGCCCCTTGGATCAAAAGATCCTTGAGCATTTCCCTGGCCTGGTAGTGCGGAAGGACCTCACCACCGAGCTTAAGCAGAACGCCGTAGTACCCACTTACGTGCTGGAGTATCTCCTCGGACAGCACTGTGCCACCGACGACCCGGCATTGATTCAGGAGGGATTGGAATCAGTAAGGCGAATCCTCGCGAAGCACTATGTGCATCGAAACCAGGCCGAGCTGGTTCGCTCGACAATTAGCGACCGAGGTAGTCATAAAGTCATTGACAAGGTCACTGTCACTTTCAATGATAGGGGTGGCTTTCACGAAGCTGAATTCACAAATCTCGGCCTCAAAAAGGTGCCGATTGATGATTCATACGTCAAACGCTTTCCAAAAATGTTGGTCGGCGGAGTTTGGGCTATCACGGACGTTGAATATGAGCTGCCAGTCGATCCAAGCGCTAGCCCCTGGCAAATCGCAGGCCTAAAGCCAATTCAAGTGGCCGGCATCGACCATGAAGAGTTTCTCAAAGCCCGTGCTCAGTTCACCACCGAAGAGTGGATTGATGTGCTCATGCAGAGCGTGGGCTTCAACCCAGAACCGTTCACGCGCCGAGGCAAGCTCCTCACCTTGATCCGGCTGATCCCTTTCTGCGAGCGCAACTACAACCTGCTGGAACTGGGGCCCAAGGGCACGGGTAAGTCACACGTTTACGCCGAGTTCTCGCCGCACGGCATGTTGATCTCGGGCTCAGAGGTCACAGCCCCGAAGCTATTCGTCAGCAATGCCAATGGCAAGATCGGCTTAGTGGGCTACTGGGACTGCATTTGCTTCGACGAGTTTGCCGGCAAGGACAAAAGGGTCGACATGATGCTTGTCGACATTATGAAGAACTACATGGCCAACCGCACCTTCTCTAGGGGCATCGAGCAGCTCTCTGCCGAGGCCTCGATGGTGTTCATGGGCAACACCCAGAAGTCGGTTGCCTACATGCTCAAACATTCCCACTTCTACGAGCCACTTCCAGACAAGTACATCGACTCGGCCTTCCTTGATCGTATCCATGCCTTTAATCCCGGATGGGAGGTGCAGACGGTACGCCATGAGTTGTATTGCACAGGATACGGTTTTGTGGTGGATTACATAGCCGAAGTACTTAAGTACCTGCGCACTGAGGACTTCACCGGCATCTACAAGCAGTATTTCGAGATCAGCTCAGAGGTTTCGATACGCGATCAGACAGGCTTCGAAAAGACCTTCTCAGGTCTAATGAAGATCATCCATCCCAGTGGCAAAGCTACGCCAGATGAGATTGCCGAGCTGCTGGAGTTCGCCATGGAGTGCCGCCGCCGGGTGCGTGAGCAGATCCTGCGCATCGACGACACCTTCAAGCCCCATGACTTTATCTACAGAAACCTGCAAACCGGTGCCGATATCACGGTGCTGACGCCTGAGGAGCAGCAGTATCCAGCCTTTGCCGGCCTACGGCCTCTCAGTAAAGACGCAGCGCCAAGTGCGGTGTCGGAGCAAGTTTCAGTTGCAGGAGTCACCGGTAAATCCAGGCCGGCGTCAACTACCAAGCCGGCGGCTGCAGCTGACCATGCGAGTGGATCTGCGCAAGTCTCCACTGCCCAGCTGAATGAGCAGCATCTGGTGGTGCCCGAAAACGCCATGGGCTGGAGCTACCGCCGCCTGTTCTCCGACTACCTGCAGGGCTGCAGCGGCATCATCATCCGCGACCCCTATATCAGGGCCTTCCATCAGATCCGCAACCTGGCGGAGTTTCTGCGCATGGTGAACGAGATCACCCCCGTGGGCGACGAGGTGACCGTGCACCTGATCACCGGATCCGAACAGGAGACGTTGGAAAAGCAGGTGGAGAGCCTTCGCCAAGTGCAGGACTCTTTCGCTGGCACAAGCACGCCGTTTAGCTGGGAGATCGATGCCAGCCCCAACTTCCATGCTCGCAGCATCACCACCGATCACGGCTGGAAGATCACCCTCGATCGAGGTCTGGATTTGTTCCAGAGGTTCGAATTTTCGCCCTTTAACGCAGCTGCCGTAATGCAGGAAGCTCGGATGACCAAGGGGTGCGAGATCAACTACATCAGGACTGTGACCTGATCCTTAGCCGCCCTCCTGGGCCACCATCCAGACCTGAGAAGACCAATTCAGCAGCGCCTTTGCCTTCTCGTCTGGGAAGCGTTCCTCAAGCACTCCGATCAACGCCTGCCGATCAGCAAGCCCCCACCCAGATTCACGTCCAATCCCTCCCAGGCCACATACACCCGGCCCTCATCGAGGAACTTCTGTTCACGCTCGCCCCGGGATCCGGCGCGGATTAGCCAAAGGGTCATGATTTCTGCCTACTGCCCCATGCAAGCGCAACGGCTGTGGATCACTCCTCTTCGTCGGAGCCACCAATGGGGATCAGCTTGATCTGCTTGCGGCCGAGCTTGATTTCGAACTCATCGCCGGGCTGCAGATCAAGCATGGCGGTGTAGGCCTTGCCGACAAGCAGATTGCCGTTGAACTGCACCTTGGCAGTGTGGCTCAGTTTGCGGCCTCCTTTGCCGCGACCCTTGAGGCTGCCTTCGCCTAGGCTGACGCCCTTGGCTTCCAGCAGCGCTTCATAGAACGCCGTGAAGTTCAGCCGCTCGCCACCATCCTTTTTGGTGCTCACATAGCCGCAGCTGCGCACTAGATCTGACTTCGAAACATCACCAAGGTCTTTCACCTTGGCGAGCAGTTCAGTACCGGTAAGCATGCTGATTAACCTATGGCCCAAAGATTCTAGCCCTCTCGTCGCAAATGGCCAATACCCTGTGCTCTTGATGAGGACTCAGATCAGGATAGCTTCTGTATCCCAAGCCGCATCATCCTCCCCGCTCCAGTTGGCTTCGGCGTCATCGATCACCTCGCGCAGGCTCAATGTCAGCCAGCCAAGGTTGCAGGCGAGCAGATCGATACGGCGGCCGCAGTGGGTCCAGATCGGCAGTGGCTGCAGGGTGGGGCCGTAACCAAACACATCCCCATCGAATGCATCGTCGAAAGGGCTATCCACCGCAAGGATTTGATCGATCAAGTTGCCGTCCATGGTTCGCTCGTTTGACTTGAGCCAAGCCTCGGTCAGCTCAGCCGTAATCGCTAGCACCCTTGCGCGAACGACGATTGCATCAGCTGATTGCATTCCCGTTGGGCGAGCTCCTGCACGAGTGGATCGCTGCGGCACAACAGCCACAGGCTGCAGTCTCCTCATACCGGCAGTGGAATCAGATTGCAGGGCTGGAAGGCGGCGATCTGATTGCGATCCAGCACCACCCCATCCAGCAGATCAAGCTCAAGGAGAGTGTTGCTGTGGTTCAAGCTGGCGGCCGGCAACGGCACCCACTCCGCCCACGGCCAACTACTCATCAGCGGTTCGATGGCGGCAGAGCCACCCAGCCGCAACACCCCGCAATCCAACCGGTGACGGTTCACGCCCTGCCTCAGCAGGCGCATCCAGTCGGCATCGCAGAAGCGCCGTCCAGGCTGGCGGCCGCGCTGCTGCTGCAGACCCATCTCCTTGGCCAGGCGCCGATAGCGCCGGCTCACGCTTGGTTGCGACAGGTTCAGTAGCTGAGCGGCAGCCACGGTGCTGCCAGTGAGCTCGAGCATGTCCACCAACACCAGATCTCTCAGCACGGCTGGGATTCGGTAAGGACGACGAGGAAGAACGGCGGACATCCAACAGCTGCAGCAGCCACACCAGTGTTCGGAGACGGGGCCATGGTTGGCGGCTGACTCCTGCGAATGACCGCCGGTGATTCGCAGGAGCCCATGGCATGTGCCCCAGTCCCGCTGCAGGATGGATTGATGACCGGCACCCCCTTGCGCTGCCACCTGCTGATCGGCCCGCCCGGCAGTGGCAAAACCACCCTGGCGCACCAGTTAGCGCCCTTGCTTCCGGAGGCCGATGGCGGCCCGGGCCTGGTGCTATCCACCGATGTGATCCGCGAGGAGCTGTTTGGCGATGCTGCCGTGCAGGGCCCCTGGGATGAGATCCGCACCGTGATGCTGCAACGTCTGCAGACGGCGGTGGCGGCCGGCCGGCCGGTGATCATCGATGCCACCCACGCCCGCCGGCCCTGGCGGCTGCTCTACACCCAGCAGCTGCAATTGCCCCAGCCGGTCGAGTGGATCGGCTGGTGGCTCACCACACCCCTTGAGCAATGCAAGGCCTGGGCGTTGCGGCGTGATCGACCCGTGCCCGAGGCGGTGATCGAGGAGTTCCACGCCAGCCTCAACAACCGCTTCTTTCGGCCGGATCGGGCCGAGGGCTTTGCGGCGATCGTGGCCCTCAACCCCGGCGACGGAGAAGGCAGCGATGACGATCTGCGTGGCCGTCTGGCAGCCCTGGATGGGCGCATCCGCAATGCCCTCAACCGCCAGCGTGCTGTCACCCCCCAGCTGCATTCCTACTCACGCCTGCTGGATCTGGAGCGGCTGTTGTTTCTGCTCCGCCTGCTCACCAGTTTCAACGGGCTAGACGACAGCGATCCCGGCACGGCGGCCGAGCTGCTCAAGATCTGCAACCCACTGCCCCAGGGCGATGTGGCCGAGCGCGCCGCTGCCTACCTCGGCAGCTGGAGCGAGGTGCACGGCGGCAACAGCGAGTGCTACGCCGATGCCACTGCCATCCGAGGCGACCTGGCCTGGCTGGAGGCCAATGGCTTCACGGGCCTCGACTGGCAGAGCGACCAGCCGATCGAGCTGGGCAGCGGCGGCCCCCCGGACCGGAGCAACGTCAACGGCGGCCAGCCCGCCCTGGCGAGCCAGGAGGTGTTCCGGCGGGTGTTCACCCTGCTGCGCCACGTGCTCAAGTATCCATTCGATGCCCCAGAAGCCGCATCAGATCGGGAGCCCTCGGAGCCGGAGCCATCCGCCCCTGCCCCCTCCAGGCCAATGCGGGCCAGACGGGCAAGCACGGAATTCGGCCCCTTCTACCGCCATCTGATCGGCAACCTCCAGGAGATCGAAGGGAGCTACCGCCCCGACCAGGAAGCGGCTCTCCGTTACGACATCGAGCACGTGTTGACCCCCTACGGCTTCCTGCCCACCGTGAAGGGCAAGGGTCGCCCCCACAGTCGCCGCCAGGGTTACGCGATCGGCACGGCACTGCTGTCGGCCGATCAACTGCTGCAGGTGCACGCCCAGCTCAAGGCCTCTCAGGATCGCCTCAGTGATCAATCGCAGAAGCCTCTGCTGCTCACCCTTGAGGAGCGCCTCCAACGCGCTGGCATCCTCAGCGCCGATGGAAACCCCGACCGGCTGCGCCAGCCCCGGCGGGCCCTGGCCCACCGCTCATACACAGAAGAAAAGCCAGGCACCCTCTCCAGCCTGGAGCTGTCTCCCCGGGTGGAACGGGCGATCCGCGACCGCCGCCGGGTGTGGTTGCGCCATACCCCTGACGTTGTGAATGAAGAGCAGCGGAAACGAGGCGATGACGGCAGTTTCCGTGCCTGGCCCCTGCAGCTGATTTTCCACAACATCAGCTGGTATCTGGCCTTTGAAACCTCCCCGATCGGCGGCGACGGCCTCGGTCTGATCCGCGTGCTGCGCCTCGATCGACTGGTGCTGACGAAAGAGGATGGCAACGTCCGCCGCAACAGCGAGCAGGAGCACGCCCATGCCCTGGAGCGGCTGGAGCGGCTGATGGACGTCTGCGGTGGTGTCTATTTCGGCGAGTCCATCGAAGACCAGCTGGCGGTGATGGCGCCTGCGCTGGGCCGCAGCGTCAAACCGCCTTATCAGGTGCTGCGTTTTTCCTGCACTGCCTGGGTGTTCAATCTCATCCGGGAAACACCACGTCGATATCCACTGGAGCACATCGCCTTCTCCAAAGCGATCCAGGGCGATGGCATCAAGGATCCGGGAACAAGATGCATCCTCACGCCCAATCCTGCCGGTGACAGCCATCCCTATCCCGTGGAATTCCGCCTGCCCCATTGGACCGTTGCGCACGACTGGGACCTACATAACTGGCTGTTTCGCTGGGGCGCCGGCATCCGCATCGAGCAACCCATCGCCCTGCGGGAGAAACAGCTGCAGCAGGCCCAAGGAGTGGTGGATCTGTATGGGGATAAACCCTGATCCACCACCACCAAACTCTCTGCTCCTAAAAGCAGTATTTCTTGACCACGTAGAGCACTTCGTTTGGCTTGTCCTCCATCCAGAAGGCCTCTCGCTCGAGCGCTCTGAGATTGTGACCGAATCGATCGACCTGTCTGAGATCACGCTCGCGAGATGCCGTTAGCACCATGGCGGAAGAGTTGATACCAAGGGCGCTAATGGTTCGAAAGCCTCGCTTGCAGGCCTGAGCAACATGAACCGATTCATGCAGGATCGTTTCATTGATATGGCGCGCTGAATCACCAAAGCGAAGGATCCGGGATGTGCAGATTGTCAACTCACGCTTGTGGGTGTCGAAGAAACCAAAGATGTCAAACTTGTTGCAAGCAGAGCCGTTCTCAACGATTCGCACCTTCCGCTGCACGAGCTGGCGAACCTCCATCGCAATGGGATTCAGATAGGCAACATAGTCCATAGTGTTGACGCCCCCAGATTTAGCGGAACACGGTGGTGACGCCCATAATCGTGGCGTTTGGGTGCTGGGCCTTGGCTACGCTTCTGGCTTCGTCGTAGTTGCGGGCGTAGCATTCGACGTAAAAGATCTTTCCTGCCACAAAGCAGGTGACACGGCATTTCATTGACATGGCTCGATTGGATCAGACCATCACAATCGAAACAGGCAAAATGCGTGAGAGGTGACGTGCGAACGACGCTCAATTGAGTCATTCGAACTTTCCGCTCAGCAGCCCGAGATCGCTTCGTCCAGCCCATCGATCACCGCCATCAGAAAGGGCAGATCCAGGGTGTCGATCGTGTCGCTGGGCTTGTGGTAATTCGGGTTCCGCATAAACGAGGTGTCGGTCACCATCATGGCGTCGTAGCCCGCATCCCAGAACGGGCTGTGGTCGCTGAGGCGCACTCCCTCGATTCCATGGCCGCCGCTGGGCACAGGCAGCACCTTGGTGGGCACGTGCCGCCCCATCGCGCGGGCCAGTCCCGGCAGCAGCAGGCCGGCACCGTCGTTGGCCACTAGAGCGATGAAGTCGCCGCGGTACCCGTACACCCGCTCCATTCCTGGCACCGGGTAGCTCTGCTGTTCACTGGTGAAGGCGAGCATCTCAAGACTCACCATCAGCTTCAGGGGCTGCTGGGCTTGGCGGAGCTCTTGCGCCAGGGCCGCGCTGCCGACCATTCCCCACTCCTCCTGGTCGAACGCCACCAGCCACACTGGCCGGCGTGGCGGATCTGCCGCCCAACGACGTGCCAGCTCCAGCAGCGCCGCCACGCCACTGGCGTTGTCGTCGGCACCCGGGGAGTGCAGCGGGCCGTCGTAGTGGGCGCCCACCAGCAGCGGCGGGAGGTGCGCCTCGCGGCCAGGCAGCCGCAGGATCAGGTTCACCCCTTCTTCGCCGGAAGGGCAAAAGCGGTGCTCCTCAAGGTCACCCAAAGCAGCCAGGCGCTCACGCAGCGCTTGGCGCACCGCCATCAGCCCGAGCGGATCCCAGCGGGCATGGCGGGGTACGGCGAACTGCTGGAGGTCGGCCAGAAGGAGCGCTTGCAGGGCAACGTTCATTACTCAGGCCAGAATCAGATCCACAAGGGTCTGCCAGTCGTCGTCGCTGATCTCCTCGGTAATGCCGAGCTGTTCAGTGGCCGATTGAATTTCACGATCCAGGCTGTTAAGCAGGCTGTCCTGCACAGCCTTGGCGATCTGATCGAGCTGGTCGGGGGTCATGGCTAACCGGCATGAGTGACGTGAATCAATTTAAGCTATCCAGACTGTTGTTCTCAGATCGCTTGTGCGAACGACCAAGCCCAAAGTTCTTTATCGGCTCTCTGTCGGTAATCGCTTGTCTCCTTCTGGATGTCGTCACAGTGATCATTCTTCGGGAAATCGAGGACAAAGGTTCTTGATTTCCCCTCAATTGAGCTGTTGTTCCTGATGACGGACATCTTGTTCTCTTCGGGCCGAGCGTTCTTTGGATTGGCTGTAGCCAAATTTAGAGCGGAGCTGACATAGCTCCGAGACAGCCCGTCTCATTTGACCCCAATTGCGATGATTCCGCGCCTCTTCAAAATCGAGATAGATACTCATCAAGTCAAACGCTTCATCCATTGGCTGGCCACCTTGAACGTAACCATTGATTTGCGTGTCGTAACCGCCATGTCCGTGGTCTCCCCAAAGCATGCAGAAGTGCCCTTGTGCTTCGGGGCAATGCTGCTTAGTGAACTCGCTATGAGTAAAATAGAGGGATTTCTGCAGCTCTCTGCCTCGCCGGTTTTCCGATGCAGCCTCTTCTCTCGCCTTTAGCTCGGCAATGCTTTTGCGGGATTGCCCGTCGTCTATGTGAGCTTTTGCCATGGCATCTCAGTGCTGGATGTCTTTAAATGAGATTCTTTCATGTTTGACAAGGGGTATTGGCATGGCTGATCACTCAACGCTACCCCGCTGCATTTAGTTTTGGAGCGTGTGGCTTGATGTAATGCATGAGGGCATCTTGAGAGCCCTTGCCCCTTGGCTGGCTCTCAGGGCTGATGATGGCCGAGAGCGCCTGTCTTCATTCACAGGTGCAGTCGCTACCAAACCTGTGTTGCCGTCTGCTGATCGGGAAGCGAGGCAGTGACAAAACAACCAAGGCGCATCAACTGGCACCGTTTATGAAGGGTGAAGGTGGCGAGCCATTAGCCCGAGCGGATCCCAGCGGGCATGGCGGGGTACGGCAAACTGCTGGAGGTCGGCCAGAAGGTGCGCCTGGAGGTCAGAGGTCATCTCGACCCTCTTGATCGCGGAGCTTGCGTCCGCGAGCGCGCATGAAGGCCTGGCTGCCCATCACCTTGCGCGCCAGCGACAACTTGTTGGTCGAGATCAGATCCAGTAGCTCACCAAGCAGTTGCTCCTCCCGCTGCACGGCACTGTTCCCCTTGAACGACCGCACGCTGTCGAGGGCCCGTTGCACAACCATGCGGCTGGCGTGTTCATCGCCGCAGTCAATGCTCTGCATCGCCTCCTGACGGCGGCGCGCGGCCTGTTGCAACAGCACCGCGCTCACGACCGCTTCCTCCAGCGGCAACGCATCCCAGGCCGGCTGCTCCAGAACCGGCAGCCGCAGCAGGGCCTCGACCATGACGACCTGTTCATCGGCATCGCGCCAACGCGCCTGAACCTTCAACAGCTCCACCACGGCCGGTCCATCGCATGGGCGCGGCGCCATGTTCAGCCCAAGGGCCAGCGAGGGGGTACTGCCCGCCTGGAGCTCACCCAGATCGATCCAGCCTTCAGCGTTGGCTTCGAGTGGGTTGTGAATTTGCGTCAACTCAACTTCAGGCCCGGGCTGCAGGCGCAGCTGCAGGTGCCGGCCAATCACCAACTGAAGGCCCTCGAGTTCGGCCGTGAAGACGGCTTCCAGCTGCTGCGGTGCGGTGAGGTGCACGAGGTTGCCCTGGCCCGCCTCGGCCATCGCGCTCAGCAAGCGCTCGTCGTAGTCCTCGCCAAGGCCGATGCAACTGGTGCTGATGCCTTCCTCATAGGCCTGACCTAGCAGAGGTGCGACATCGCCACCACGCCGCGGCCCAATGTTGGCTTGGCCGTCGGTGAGCAGCAGGAGCCGTTTGTGGTGCTGCTCAATCCCATGCCCATCCCGCAGGGCCTCCAGGCCGGCATGCCAGCCATCCACCAGGGCGGTGGAACCACCTGGATGCAGGGCATCGATGCGGGCGATGGCGTCCTCACTGGGCGGCCCCAACGGCACCACGGTCTCCACCGCGTTGTCAAAACTGATCACCGCCACACGGTCATGGGCAGAGAGCTGCCGCACCAGCTGTTGCGCGGCCGCACAAGCAGCCTGCAGCTTGTGCTCAGCCATCGATCCCGATCGGTCGATCACGATTGCGATCGCAACCGGTTGCCGCTGGGCCGAGGCCAGCGGCGCAGGGGTGTTGAGCTCCACCAGCACATCAAGCTGGCAGCCGTTGAGACAGGCAGCGGGTCGAGCCGCCAGCACGGTCAACGAGGGATGAATTTTGGCGATCGCCATGGTGGACGCATTGCACAGGGTCGTGAGATGGAGTCTTCGCCCAATGCAGGCGATCGAAGACCGGGCTCGTGCGAACCACGTCGCCGAGCAGCAGCGGCTACCACCCGCTGCCAGAGTCACCGCGGCATCTCTGGCCCTGCCGCCCACGCCGTGCTGCTCACCTTCTTCGACATCGAGACCGCTCACGGGCGAAGCACCGTTGAGCTGCAGGCCGGTGACTTCCCGAGCCTTGGCCTGACGGCCGATCTCCTGGTGGTGTCGGCCTTTGAGCGCTGTTATGCCCCGGTGCCGGGCACCCTGATCGGCCGTCTGCACGAGGCCTATGGCCTTCAGCTCAAGGCCCTCCCGATTGCCCTCGATCTGCGCAACAGTCCGCTCAAGTGCTGGGTCAGCGCAGAGCTGGATTGGCCCGATCAGCCCAACCAGCTCAGCCGCTTTCGCCGCATCGCTGTGATCGAGGGGTTGATGGAATGGTCTGACGAGGATGACCTGCTGCCCTGGCCACCGTTTAACCGCCTGTTTTCACTGTTGGCCCTGCTGCCGATGCGGCAGATCGCCTGTGCCACGGTGGCCAGCCCACTGCTGGGCAGTGGCAATCAAGGGCTCGATGTTGTCGCCCACTATCCCGATCTGCTGCATGCCTATCACCAGGCATTCCGCCATGTGCCCGAACTGGAGCGCTTGATCCTCTTTGACAAGACGGATGCGCATCTGCAGGTGCTCGGCGAGGCGATTGATGCCGCGTTGGAGCGCCCAGCCCCCCAGACAATGCGGTTGCGACTTCCTGGTGCCTCACCCGCCGTCAGCGGCCTACAGGATCTGCTCAGCAGCCGCAGCAGCCCATTCACGCGGCCCTCGTCGCAGGCGGCGCAGGACATCCGCGAACTTCTGATGCTGCTGCGCAGTGAGGAAGCGTCTTTGGTGGCCCTGGGAAACCACAGCAGGCGGGTGGTGGAACAACTGGTGCTGCAGAGCCTGAGCGATGAGGCGTCTTCAGAGAAACTCACCCTCTACAAGGGCATCCGACGCCTACAGCAACGCGGTGTGCATCCCTGGGTGATCCAGTGCCTGCATCAGGTGCGCTGTTTCGGCAACTGGATGGGCCATCCACCCCGGGGTGGCAGCGTCATGCCGGTTGAGCTGCATGACGTGCTGGCGATGCTCTCGTCCTTGCAACGCGTGTTGCAGGCCTATCCATGGTTGAAGGCCTGATTCACGGGCATCCGCGCGGTTCACGCACTCAGATCATTCGACCCCAACCTCCAGCTGCTGATCCGGTGCGCGGGGGACGGTGATCTGCTCCACCCGCACCAGCCTGGGTTGTTCATCAGCTGCCGCCTCGTAGCTCCCGTTAACGCGCACGGCGGCGTTCAGCATGGCAACGATCTTGCCGTCGTAGATCGGCTCGTCGATGTAGCGCATGCCGCTGCTGGCACCGCGACCGCGGATCTCGAAACGACGGGCATCGAGATCCACCTCCCGCACAACACCCTCGAAGTCTCCATGTCCTTTGAGCCGCCGGCTGTTGGGGGTGTTCAAGCTGCGGTCAAGAATCTGTCGGCTTTGCTTGGTGAGGGGTTTGGCTGGTCCCAGGTGTCAAGTGACATCTGGTTTTGGCCCTCCGGCGACCTGAAAACTGGCCCACCCGCTCGGTGCTCCATCGGGGTTGGTTGATCGCCTGATCGGTGACGATTGGGCTGGTTAGTTTGAGCGTTCATCGTTGTCTGGTTGTTGTTGGCCTGGGTTGCTGCCGTGTTCATCCGGATCGCTCCTCTGCGCTGGTCGGCATGGACGTGACCGGGCTGCTGGGTTTGAGCAGGCCTGAGCGGCGCTTCTCCCGCACTTGGCCAGGGTGCCGTAGGGAAGAGCCTCGACATTGGTATCTGCTGCCGCCCTACAGGCGGTATCAAGGGACCAGCCGTTACGGAGCCGCCAGTTCAAAAGCATCCGCCCAAAAGCCTCGCGGCTGGCCTGCTGCTGCTCAACGAGACCGGTGTGGCTGAGAGCTGCCTCAGCAGCAGGTTGCGGTTGATCAGGCTGCTCAGGGTCCAAGGCTGCTGGCTGCATGGGACGGGATAGAGACAAAGCTGACATCCACCTCTTGCCTTTGGGAGCAACCGAGCAGAAACCATGATCAGGTGGGCATTGATTGGGCCCAGGGCATCAGTGCTGGAGCCTGCTTTCACGGATTGTTAGCCGATGCACCCAGCACGGGGCCCCAGGGCCTGCTGATGGGTGGCTTGACGACGCGTTTACGCCGCACTGCCCCCTGCGATGAAGACCCAGCACCAGCGCTGCCCTCATCGCGTTTGAACAGCTCCCCCTCCTGGCTGATCCCCGCCATTGGCTCATAGACGCTGAGTGCAGCGGCCAGCCAGCGGCGCTGCTCCTCCACCAGCGAGGCGGGGGCCTCAATGCGGATGCCAGCACCCAATGAGAAGAGCCAACGCCGCAGCTCGGGGTCGTCGCGCAGCACCCACTCCGGCAGGTCCAGCTCCACTGGGTAGGGGTGCAACACATCGCCGTCGCTGGTCATCACCAGCTGCTGCGATTCCGTTCGACCCCAGCTGTGGCCAGGCAACGGCCGTGACAAGCGCAGGTTGCAAGGCAGAAAACGCTCCAGCTCCTGCCGCACCACCGCCATCACCTGCGGGCTACAACGGAACCGCAACGTCGAACGTGCGGGCTGCTCTCCAGCTGCGATCGTCCGGGAGAAGGCCAGCTGCTCTGCCAGATCGCTGCCCAGATGCAGGCTGCCGCAGTGCTGCTGCAGCAGCGAGAAGCGCTGCAGAGCGGCCTGGTGCATCGAGAGGTTGCGGCCGGCCCGGGCGGCGCTCTGGATCAGGTGGATAGAAGCGAGCGGCGCACAGGCCAGCAGGCCCTCCGCCTGGCCGATGCTGTCGTGCTCGTGCAGCAGAAGCCAGGAGCCGCGATCGAGCAGCAGCTGCAGCGGCCACAACTGCAGCGGGCTGGAGCGCTCTCCGCTGCGGGAGCGCAGCGTGATCATCACCCGCTGCCTCCTCTCAATGGCAGCTTCCAGTACGGCTTCTGTCGATCCCAACGTGCGATAGGGCCAGTGCAGGGTGCGTGCCACCGGCTGTTGTTCAAGCTCTACCCCCACCCGTTTCAGCGAGTCCTGAATCGATGTGCGGATCTGGCAGGCCGAGCTGAATCCCAGTGTGTTGGCGTGCAACTCAAGCAGCTGCCACATCTCCAGCAGCTGCGGCACCGACAACAAAGAGGCGCCAATCGCGTAGCCGCCACGGCCACTGCTACCCGGCATGCGGAATCCGTAGGGGGTGAGCGTCTGGGTGATGACGTCCTGCACCTTCCTGGCGCTCCATCCGCTGTAGCCGCCGTTGGCGTCCTGGTTGAGGCTGCGGGCCAGGTGGTGATGCACCCGAACACCATCGGCGCGATCAAACGGGTGATGCAGCAGATGGCGCAGCACCGTGAAGACCTGCTGGAAGGCCTGGCGATCCGCTAGCCGGGAGAAGCCCCCTGTGCTGCGGGCCTTGCTGGCAGGCCAGGGAGGTGGTTCGAATGGCGATAGCGGCCTGTCGCTCAAGCCATCGCTCGCCAGGGTGGCGCCGGCCATGAATCCCTGCTCCTCCAGCCAGGCAAGATCGGCGGCCACCGCCAGCGGATCGCCAAAACAGGCCCCGTGCCGAACGGCCAGTTCCTGTGACACCACCAGCGCCAGATCGGCCTCGTCATCAGCCCTTAGCTGCTGTCCCGGCTCTCCCCCGGCTTCAGAAGTGGTCCCTGTCAGTTTTGGCTGACTGCTGAGCAGCCGGATCAGAAAGATCAGCCGTTCTTGATCCAGCAGGCACGAGTAGCCGTGCAGCACGTGGCTGGCATCCCGGTTGCTGGCCTGGCGGATGTGGTGATCCAGTGCCGCTAACTGCGCCGGAATCAGCTCCTCCAGCGCGATGCCCTGCCCGGTCTGGAGGCGAACCACCTGGGCAAAACCCTCCTGCCGATGGGGTGTCGGCCCGGCCTGCATGAGCTGGGAACAATGCTTGGTAATCACCCCATCTGGCACCGGATGCTCGCGTCGCTGGTTCCACTGCCGGCACAGGTCAACAGGTGTATCAAGCCACCAGCCAATCCACTGCACCGGCTCCGGCAGCGGCAGGGCCTGGGTGATGGCCAGCCGAAAGTCTCGTTTGACATAACAGGCTTCCACAATCGCTGTTGCACCTGCGTTGAGGGCCTCACAGAGCTTGCGGTGAATGACGGCTTCTACTTCCGCCCATGGGCCGCGGTGCTGGGGGTTGCCATAGAGCTCATCTCGGATCTCTCGGCTGGAGATGTAATGGATGGGGCGGCTGTCCCGGGCTTGCAAATGCTGAACAAGGATCCGAACAGCTGTGCTTTTGCCGCTGGCTGCTGAACCAATTATCAGATGAAACCGCGCTGGCGCCTTCTGGGGTGACGGCTGCGCCTCTGAAAGGGAAGACTGGGAGAATGATTCTGCTGCTGCCACGGGCGTTGAGGAGGACAATCCCCTGAAATTGTGCAGTCCCAAGCTGCACAATCCCGCCCATGAAGACCATCAAAGCCGGTAGCGGTTGCTACAAGGTGGTGCCTGTCAGTTTGATGCTGGACACCAGGCAACTTTGATCATCAGGCTTAGGTAATGCCCTCCCAGCAGGCGTGCTGGCGCAGATCATCGAACTTCCAATCTCTGCTGGCCAATGCAACCAGCAGCTGCAAGGACGGGCTGAGTACAGCCCACGCCCCCACTCCTCTCAAGCCAGTGACCTGGCAGGTACCCCGTTGCTGCGGCTTGGCAGTGACCCGCTGCATCAGCACCTGCTAGGCGATCTGCTGGCAGCAGAGGGTTGCGTGGAGCTGGCGACGGCTTTCCGCTCGCCCCAGGACTTTGGCCAGCAGCTCAGGCGCGGCACCCTTGATGCCGGGCTGCTCAGCCTGGCCAGCATCAAGGGTGTCAGCACCGGGGCCCGCAACCCTGCCCTTCTGGGACTGGACTCGGCAGAACTGGAGGCAATCCCCCTCGGCAGTCAGGACCTGCAGCTTCTCTACGCCGCTCGCCACCTGAGCCGCCCACCCCAGCTCAATCCTTTGCGGCGGCCGCTGTTTCTGCTCCCACCGGCCAGCTGCCAGCTGCTGTTGGACGAGCAGCTCAGACGGCAGGCGCTGATGGAAGTGCGCAACACCGAGACCTGCCTCGCAGGGGACCTGGTGGAGCTGCTGAGGCGGGAGCCCCTGCTGCTGCCGGCCCATCGTTCTCTTTTGAAGTCTTCTCCCTGGCAGGATGCGCAGCTGATCGCGGTGCCGCCTCCAGATCCAATCAGCGACCGTCTCTGGCTTTTGGTGCGGCCTGAGCTCGCCGGCACGCCGCAGATCAAGGAGCTGGAGGCCCAGCTGCATCGAAAAATCGCCTGCTCAGACCTGGATGAGGATTGACGCGCAGCTTGGCTGCTGACGACTGGCTGCCTTTCGGGCGGAGAGGGGCGAGCAGGTGTCTGCACTCTGCAACCTCCACATCGCACTCCCGTCACAGGCACCATCAGCCTCAATGCTGGGGCCTCTCACTCAGCTACGCCTGGATGCTGGCGAGGGTCCGGTTTCCTCTTGACAGCCATTCGCGCTTTGACCCTGAACCTTGATGCCCAACGCCCCTTTATCGGCAAGCCCGCGCAGCTGTCGATGCCTGAATGGCAGCCAGATACGCTCCTGGTCCTGGAGAGCCCGGCGAGTGTGATTCGCCGGGCGATGGCCGATCAGCCGGGCCCGAGCATCAGAGCACCCGCACCTCGGCCTGGGGACCGAGCACCCGCTGCTGATTGGAGGCCAGGATCAGGGCCTCTTCCCGAGGCAGGTAGTGCGGCTGGCCAGTGATGTGGCCCTCGCGATCGAGGAACAGCACCCGCAGCAACCGGCCCGCGGTATCAAGGAGATGCACCGAGATGATGCGGATCGGGCAGGTGCTGCTGAGAGGAGTGGCGGCCATGGCTGTGCTGGCGAACGACCCCGCCTCTGCTCCCCGGTGAAGCCTGCGCCGGGCAAGGGTCGTGGAGCGCAGCGCAGCGACTTGCGTCAGCCCTTGCGCGGCGCGGGTGCCGGGGCAGGCCGGGTGGCGTGATCGCCAGCGCCAGGGACTGGCATCCAAGGAGCGCGATGGTGAAACGGCGATTAACGTTGGGGCCTCAGCCCTTGCGGTTGGCGAGAGCCGCTGCCGTCATGACCCCAGCCGACCAAGCCACTCAAGAGCCTGGGACTCCCTTCTCCATTCGCCGCCGGCAGCGCGGTGGCAGACGGGTCATGGCTGTGAGCAGCTCGGTGAGCGCCATGGATGCCCTGCGGGCCCGCATCCGGGCCCAGAGCAAAACGGTGGCCGAGCACATTGCCGCTGACCCTGAAGCCAAAGCCTTCATTGACGACTGGGCCACTCCTGAGCCCATCTCCCGCTGAAGACCAGCGTGGAACTCAAGGCCGGGCAGATCGTTACCGTTGACTGGCGCAAGGATCCAGACGATCCAGCCCAGGATCCCCAGCCCCCTGAGCCGAACAAGCTCCGCCCGGCAGTGGTGGTGCAGGACACCGAGCTGTTTGACCCCGCCTACCCCACGGTGCTGGTGGTGCCGATGACAGGCGACCCTGCCCTGGCGATCCCCGATCTGACGGTGGTGCTGCAGCCCAGTCCCAGCAACGGCTGCAAGAAGGTGAGTTACCTGCTCCCGCAGAACCTGACCTGCGTGGCGAAGACGCGCATCACCGCAGCCACCAAGTCAACAATCACACCAGCCGAACTGCAGCTGCTGCGCCAGTTGGTGGTTCTGACCATCGGCGGCCTGAGTTAAAGCCCATCGAGGCCAGCAGGTGAATGCCAGTGGCTGGGCCTTTGCTACCAGCCTCAACAGAGGCAAGCCCCAGCCGATTCCGGTGCCTCCGGGCAGATGAGATCAGCAGCCCGGCGGGCATCGCCGAGCACCTGCAGCAGCACCCGCGGCGATTCCTTGAGCAGCTCCACCCAGTGGCCTAGATAAGCAGCGTGATTGGCCATGGCGCTGCCGATCTCGAGGCGATCGCCCAGCAGCACCGTGCCAAGCTCGGCCACGAGCTCTTCGCGGGCATAGGCCCGGCCGCCATTGCCATCGGCCCCCATGCCGCCGGAGAGATCCCGGGCCAGCCGGGAGCTGTGACCCGTGGAGTGAATCGCCTCATGGGCCCAGGTGGAATACAGGGCCCCAGCCGAGTGGAAGGCGGCACGCTCCGGCAGCTGGATGCGATCGGGCCCCGGCAGATAACAGGCTCGATCGCCGCCAAACCGCACCTCCACGGGCCAGCGGCTCAGCACCGCTTCTGCCGCTGCCAGCCGCTCCGGCTCGGGCTTCACGGCAAGCCCTTCTGCCTGCCGCCGCTTCTGGATCAGCCCCTCCAGAGCCTCACCCTCCAGATCCGCGGCATTGAAGAGCGCCACCGGCCGGTAGCTCACCCAGCTGCGCCCAGCACTGGCGGCATCGCCGCAAGCTGTGGCTTCTCCAGCGCCGGCATGGCCAGAGCCCTCGCCAGAAGCTGCTTCCACCAGCCGGCTCTCACCCCGCTGATGCACCTGGGGCCGCTGCACGTGCACTGCCTTGCTGCCCTTGCGGGGAAAGATCCCCAGCGCCTTGGCCTCGGCAAAGCCGCACCAATAGGGCAGGGCTGATCCCCGCAGGTGCATGCCCAGGCTGAGCAACACCGGATTGGCCCCGCGATAGCGGCGCCCCGAAAGCAGATTCACGTGGTGACCGCCAGCGGCGGCATCCCACTCCCGCCGCCAGGGGGTGGTGCCTGCCTCAAGAAGGGCGATCAGCGAGGCCACCAGCTTTTCTTCTGGCGAGACCTTGGAAGCAGCAGCAGCTCTGGAAGACCGGCCAGAGCGTGATCGGGAAGCAACAGCCACGTGTGGGCAAGCGCAGGACCGCAAGCGCCAGCGCGACCAGCGTCATGGGCCGGCCACAGCACTCACAACACCCAGTGCCCTGGGCGTCTCATCGCCTGCGGCGGGTCGGCTTGCACAGCCCTTGCGCGGCCGCGCACGCTGAGGAATCCTGCGCGATGTTCTTTTCAGCGACAGGGTGTGGTCAGTAGCCCTGAGTCGTGCCGTTGATTCGGCAGACGCCCGAGAAACGCATCACAACCGGCGGTTGAATTGGCTGGAGCTGCTGGGCTGTGGCCTCCAGGAAAGCCACAAGGATCGTGATCAGCAGGATGTAATCGCGCAATGCGGGCTCCAGCGGCCCATGGGCAGAAGGCGGCTGGGCGGCCAAGACTGTTTCCAATGGTTTCCAGAGCGGGTTAGACCGCGCGTCTGCGTACAGCTCGGCCAGGCGCGAGCTATGGGCTGGATCCCCCAGCGAGGCTGACTCCGCTGAGTGGGCGAAGGCGTTGCGCAACTTGCGCAGCACGTTCAGAGCCCGCTCCACCGGTCCATCGATCAACCCAAGCCGGCTGGCCAGGGCAACCTTGGCGCCGATCGATCCAAGAGGTCGCTCCGGAAGGAACAGGCCGTCGCTTTTGGTGCTTGACGGGGACATCACCGCCTGCAGCAGATGCTCCAGGGCTGCATCTACGCGAGCCACGCCCACGAGGACCGCACCACGGCCACGCTCCTCGAGCATCTGCAGCGCGATGGTGCGGGCTGCCTGTGCAGCGGCGATGTCAGGGGAAGAGCTGGGGTCTACTGCCGTCATGGCACGTGGGAAGCATTGCCATCCTGGTCTTTCGCACGGCTTAGTGCCCCAGAACAGGTCCTTGGATCAACAGTGGCACCAACACGCCAGCAAGGCCATGCAACTGATCCAACTGGAACGCGACGACTGGAACTTCTTCTGCCCGGCTACCGGGCATCCGGTGTTCAAAGACACGGGAGAGCCCAACGCCTCAACGGTGCGTGGCTTCTGGTGCAACGAGGTGCCGGAGGAGCCAGAGCTCTTGTCAGCAGAGCTCCAGCCTCAATGGGCTGCCCACGTGGCCACTCAGGACACTGCGGACGAGAGCGTCGACGTTGAGGCCTTTCTGAGGAGTGTCGACAAACCGGGCTGGGTGGCCTTTGAGATCACCAGCTGCGGCATGGCCTGCGGGCCGGCGACCAGCACCACTTGGACGGTGCTTGATCTCAGCTGAAGGCACAAAGGGACAGAGAGATCCAAAGGACGGGCCTCCTCCGCATCAAAGATCTCGACACAATTTTCGCCGCTATACTTTGACAAGCGGGTGATCACTTCGGATGGCGGGAGAGATATTTTTCGAGTTCGCGCTGCCAGACGATCCTTTTCTTGATCAGTTCTCATGTGGTTACGAAACTGCCGACAACTACTTTCGCAGTCGCAAATGGTTCAAGGCCGATAAGGGTCGATCCTCTCCACCCACCTACGTTTTCCGAGTTGGTGAGGATTGTCCAGTTGTGGGTTACTGCGCCTTTGACTTCGGCAAGCAGCCCCATCCGGACGATGCCAGTGAAGCCAAGGCCAGATATCTGGTGATCTACATGATCGGTGTTGACCAGGCGTTTCGGGGCACCCAGAATCCACTGGCCCCCGGAGAGACCTACGCAGCATCCATTATGGCTGTCCTTGAGGACATCGCACGGGCCAAACAGAGTTGTGTTGGCCTCAGTCTCTGGGTGCGTTCAACCAACGAGGTGGCGATGGCTTTCTACCGCAAGGTTGGCTTTGCGGAGGATCCTGGTGGCCCATCCCAGCGAGATGAGGGTGATCCGATCCTGACGATGCGCAAGATCCTGACCTGAAATCTCAGGGCAGAGGTGGATGAACGCTGTCCTCATCCTCTCCAACGGGCATGAGGTCTCCGTGTCGATTGCGGTTACGAAGATCTTCCATGCGCATCTTGACGGCTTCGACTTCTTCTCGGGGGAAGCGCCAGTGGCCGCCGGGGGTTTGAAAGGCACCGGGGAAGTAACCACCCTCCAGCCAGTTCTTCACCGTATTGGCGGATGCCACACCAAGCAGGCTTGCCGCTTGCTTGCTTGTCAGCATGTCTGCCTCAGTGCTGGCCACGAGTCGCTCAACCAGATCGGAGCGGCCTGCATCCCGCAGGACAGCGGTCACATCGTCGAGAAGGGCAGGGCTGATCGTGCTCATGACCCGATCCTATGCCAAACCGTCAAAACCGTCAGCTGCGGATCTGCTGCCCCAACCGCTGCGCCACCACCACATTCGCCATGGCCTGCACGGTGGGCGTCATTCCCTGGATGCGCACCGGGCCGTCGAACACGGCCTGACCGCGTGGGTCTTCATCGGCGAGGCGGCCCAGGAGCTCATCGAGGAAGCTGCTAGCGGCGGATTTGACGGCGGAGAAATCGAGGATCAGCGGCTCACCGTCCATGGCGGGCAGGAGGCCCTGGATCTTGCGCCGTAGCAGCGACGAACACGCTGCCGCGGTGAACAGGCTGGAGCGCTTGCTGCACCACAGCGGCGGCATCTACTTCGGGGCCGATTTGGACCAGCAGCTGGCCATCTCCAGCCCGTCTGCCGCACGCCGCAGCCAGGCGCTGATCACCCTGCGCTTCTCCTGCGCCCCCTGGGCCTTTGCCTTCATCCGTGAGGGCCTGCAGCGCTACCCGATCGAGCAAACCCGCTTCTCTGAGCCGCTCCCCGGCGACAGCTGGTGGCACCACCCCAAGGCGCCCCATGTGCTGGAGCCTGGCTCTTCCGACTCCAGTCATCCCTATCCAGTGGAGCTGGATCTGCCGCCCTGGACCGTGGCGGCTGATGTCGACCTGCGCAGCTGGCTGTTTGCCTTTGGCGGCGGCATCCGCATCGAAAGCCCTGAAGCGCTCAGACAGGAGCTGGTGCAGCGCAGCCGGGAGGCGATGGATGCGAATGGGCTGCTTCACGCAGGCCAATCCACCGAACCAGAGCAGCTCAGCGGCAACCGACGCTTTTTCTCGAGTCGCCTAAGACGCGACTGAAGAGCAGCTGTAACGACACATCAAAACGTTCCGCTCGATACAGCCAGGTCCACCTGCTGGTGGCCATGGTGATGCTTCAAGAAGAACGGATATGCAGGCAATCGGATCCACAGCTCGATATCGCAAGGCCTATCAGCCCATCGAGCGCAGCTACCGCCTAATCGACGGCAGCTGCCAGCCCCACTGTCAGCTCGACGCTGAGTACAGCTCCCTTGATGACGCCATTGCTGATGCCATCGCCTGGATCGGCGATCTCAGCGAGCCCGACCATCCCGCCAGCTTGATCGGGGTGGAGGTGTGCAGCAGCAATGGCGACTGGCGCACCTGCCGTGTGCCGGGACCGTTGCTCTGTCCGCTGCCGCGCTGAGAAACAAGACTTCAGGAGCACGCCCCGGCCAGGTGACAACAGAAACCCCCCGGGGTGAGCGGGGGGTTCTGGAGCGGCCGGGCAAGGGTGGCTGGCGCTCATGCCGGCACCTGCATCGCTGGCGCCTGAGCCTCACTCTGAAAGCAACCAAGAAGCAAGGCAGACGTGCGCAACAAACGCTCACATCCCGCTGCTGCTGCTGTTCTCAGCTCACTCCTCCTCGTCAGCACCACCGATGGGAATGAGCTTGATCTGCTTGCGGCCGAGCTTGATCTCAAACTCATCGCCGGGCTGCAGATCCAGCATGGCGGTGTAGGCCTTGCCGACCAGCAGGTTGCCGTTGAACTGAACCTTGGTGCTGTAGCCCAGCTTGCGGCCACCTTTTCCAGTGCTACGGCCGCCACCATCTGTACCAAGACTGACGCCTTTGGCACCGAGCAGGGCCTCGTAGAAGGCCGTGAAGTTGAGGCGCTCGCTGCCATCCTTCTTGCTGCTCACATAGCCGCACTCACGCACGAGCTCTGACTTGGAGACATCGCCCAGCTCCTTGACTTTGGCGAGCAGATCTGATCCAGTAAGCATGAATCCAATGGAGTTTCCTTGAAAATACCAATCCCCAGCAGGTTGTCCAGTGGGTTCAAGCGAAAGAAAAGTCCTTGATCTGATGAATGATCAGCTTTCTGCTGCTGGCGCGTCTGCAAACAAGGGGCCGAGCGGTACCACGGCGAGCCTGCCTTGCTCCACCACCTGCAGACCAGGCGGGTTGGCTTGTTCCGGTCCGTAAAGCTCGACTGGTGGCGCTTCCGGACCGATCGGCAATGGGTTCTGCTGGTAACGCAGTCGTGGCATTCCTCTGATCTGCAGCCGCTCCCAGCGTGCCTCAGCTGCTTGTTGTTGGCTGTTCAACGCCGCAACATTTCGCGGACCCACCCCCATCGCCGCTGCTGTCCAAGTAAGCAAGCCATTAGCCCGGTAGCTCTGGGGGCGGTTAGAGGAGCCGATCTCCCGGCTGCAATCCGGGTGGTGGTGGCGTCATTAGTTGCCAGCGCAGCTGGATGGCACTGTTGTGAGGCTGCTTTGCCAGATTCCCCAGAGCCGCCTCAACAGCACGGTCGATGACCTGATCGGCGATAGCTTCCCAGTAGCGGCGTGTGGCTTCATCCGTTGAAAAGAAGCGCGGCGGCAGAGCGTTGCTGCTGTTGGAGCTTCTGGTGGCTGGTGTAGGCCATCCACAGCGAACCGGCGATCACGACAACCACGATGCTCACCAGTAGCTGGTAGACGGTGAAACCCTGGTCAAGGCGAGGCTGGCAGCGCATCCGTCGAGTTCTTTCGCCCATCAAAACAGGTCGTGCCTTGCCTTGCCAGCTAGAACTCACCAAGAGCTTCCAGCCTTGATGCCCAGATTCGCGGTGTTCTTCGATGACGAAGGCGCGCGGGCATCCAGCTGGTGCTGGCGATGGATGAGGGCCACGCCAAGGGCATCATGCGCGCCACGCATCCGCAGGGTCGGATGAGTGTGCTGGCTGCAGCCCTGATCGCAGGGCAGGTCAGACATGCCCTGCTTGCCCGCTGGCTCAGGCGGAAGCAGTGAGTCGCCCAAACAGCTCCCGCTGCCGGCTACCGCCTGCAGCGTCGCATGAACGTCAAAAATTCGCGCTGCAATCGCTGGTGCAGCGGTGTGATGTCGACCATCTCCTCCCTGGAGGGCGTGTTGAGGGTCACCGCAGTCCGCTCCACCTCTTTGCGGAGCTGCCGCATAACAGGAATCAACAACAGGGCCGCCAGCAGACTCACGATCAGCAGCACCGGAAGGATGCTGGCGGTTATGGCGATAAACACCACAACCGCGATGCCCTGACCAACCGCCACCAGCCATTTCGGCCTTGCTTTACCGGGCAGCTGCTTCATCATCCAACGCTAAGCACCTATGGATCAACCTCTGCGCCCCACTGGGGAGCGACTCGCCTCCACCCTTGCCGCTGGAGCTTCCTCCACAGCTCCCGAGCCTGCTTCAGGTGTAGGTGGCTGCGGGTCTTGAGCAGCGGTGGAGCGCCAGGAAGCGGGCGGCCAGCATCCACGAAATACATCGGGTAGGCGCTCCAGCTCTTGGGGTCCAGGTGAAACCGCGCCGTGTTGGTGGTCCTGGGGTCCTGAATCCAGGCCTGCTTCTCCATCCCAACGGGGCAAGTATATCAGTACTAGCACCGGCTGCCTCAAATCAGTATTGAGTGACCAAGTGCAGCCCGGGCACTCGCGGCGACTTGCTTTATCGGACAGGTTTGTTGGGCAGGCCGCCATTGCAGAAGTTGGCCGCAATGGCCGTGCGGTCGCCGCCCTTGATGCTGGGGCTGCTGCGCTCGAGCCACGCCAACCCAGCATCGAAACACTGGTTCCAGCGGGAGGACTGGCCAGCAATGGGGCCCAGTGACAGGGCGATCGACACCGAGCTTGCTGTGGCGACCACGGCCAACAGCGGGAACAGGTGAGCGTTGATCATCTCCCGAACACTGAGCTTGCGTCCGTCGTGATCTGCCATGAGAAGCCCTGGTTGGGGTGCTGGACCCATTGTGAACGATCCTTTCTGTCACTCGCCGTCACTCGCTTTAAAGCGCTGAGAATGTGAAACGGTTGGAATGACTGCGGCTGTATCAAATCCACTACATCAAGCAGGCAAACCATTGCTGCCACAGGACTTCTGTAAAAACCAATAATGCAGTTGCGCGACATGGCAAAGGGCAAATGTCAACGGAGTGCTTCGCATGCTTCTCCGTCTTTGTTCCCATCCAGGTAGGTGTGCCCCTGACGCAGCAGCTCCTGTGCTCTGGCATAGGAGCCGATCTCCTTGCAGCGGTAGCGGCGCCCGCCCGGGGTGGTGCCATCGGGGATGGCCGCTGAACGGCGACCGCGGCGGAAGTCCCAGGGGCGAGTGATGCCATCGGGCACCTGCCAGATACCCAGACCGGCACGGTTGGCGCGCTCTTCTGCCTCCAGGTATTCGCGGGCAGCGCAGCCCCCCAGATACTGGCGGTAGGCAAAGGCCTGCCCGTCTTCCAACATGGCCAGGTTGATGTTCACGCCGCTGAACACCTCCGCCACCGTGCGCCCGTAGCGATCGGTGGTCTTGACGGCAATGACAACTTCGCGGCCGATCGGCAGGCGCTGCTGCAGGTAGCGACGGGCTTCCTGTCCGTAGGGGCTCTGGGCGGTTTCGGGGGCATCGATGCAGGCCAGCCGTACGGTCATCGCCCGGCCAGACTGGCGTACGCGGATGGTGTCGCCATCACCAATGGAGAGCACCGTGGCCGTAACACCTTGCGGCTGAGCCAGGCTTGCTTGCACGCCCAGCCAACCCAAGCCCCAGGGCTGACTGAAAGTCCATTCATCCCGTTTCCGCAAGGCTGATGCCAACCCAGTCGAGCATTCGGCTGATGTCGTGTGCCACAGCCATCAGACCAGCACGGATCGATTGAAAACCGTTGCAGCG
>NZ_JAGQCX010000008.1:0-150693 GCF_024346415.1 Cyanobium sp. Aljojuca 7D2 | reverse complement strand
CTCGGAGGGGGCTTTTTCATGGGAGATGGATGTGAATGTGGTTGTGGCGTTGTTGCACAGGCTGTTTCACAACCGCAACAGCGGCTTGGCACACACCACCTGGGGATCAGTTCAGGCCTTCCGCCAGGTCACCGCGCTGCGGCGCCGGGGAAAAGGAGGATGGATATCAGTTTTCTTGGATACCCTTTGCATCCTGTGATTTGGCTGCGATCATTCTCGGCTTTTGAAGTATTCAAACTCTGAGCATTGTTGATCTTTTGCGCTCTGAGTGGTGAAGAAGCTTTTCTGTGGATGAGCTGATCGACAGACAGGCTTGCGCTGGACATTGCGTTTCGGCAAGCACGTAGCTTGTCCGGGGCCCGCTGTTCCAAAGACCTGGCTCCATTTGCCAGCGGCCGCTTTCGATTGCGCCAGCTTGGCTTTCTCTGAGTTGATCAAGCCGGTGATCGGATTTGAACCGACGACCTACTGATTACGAATCAGTTGCTCTACCCCTGAGCTACACCGGCGTCCCGATGAAATTAGCATTCAGCGGTCAGCCTGAAGCGGTGCGTGACGATGGGATCCAAGCCTGAATCGATTGATCCCGCCTTGAGGGAGCGACTGTTGCAGGAGGCCCGCACTCCGTGGCGGGGGCTGCGCCGCGCGGTGTGGCTTGCCCTGGCGGCCTCCGGGGCGGTGGGGCTGGCGACGATGGCGATGCGATCAGCGAGTGGGGCTGACGTGCCCTCAGGTGATCTCCTCATCCAGATCGGTGCTTTCGCCCTCTTCGGTGGGTTGCTCTGGTTCGATCGCAACCGTGCCCCCAGCTAGCGGCTCAGGGGTAGCGGTTGGCGATTGGTCCTCGGTTGCTCCTGGCTCAGATGTCACCTCCGCCACGGTGGGCGTTGGCTGGGGCGGGGTGGGATTGGTGATTTGCAGAGGGCTCAGCAGCAGCAGCGGCAACCCCAAGCACAGTCGCTCGGTCTCCAGCTGCACGGGGGTGAGGGGCACGCAGGTGGCGAGGGCGGCTGGGCTCCGGCTGAGCAGGCCGATCGCCTGGCTCAGTTGTTGCCACTGCCACAGCATCAGGGCCAGCAGAGGGCAGGCCAACAGCAGCCCAACAAAACGCGGGCTGGCCGACAGGGGCGAGAGGGGGGCGGCCAGGGCGGCGTGCTGATCGATCCACCAGAACAGGGGCAGCAGTGCCGACGCAGCTAGCACCAGGGCCACTTTTGTGGACAGCGGACTCTGCAGGGCAGATAGACCGCGCTGGGCTTCGCTGCGGGCTCTCACGGGCACCTGGGTCAGCAGTAGTGAGCAAACGTCAGCCGGCCGCTGCCAGAGCAGGATGGCGGGACCCAGAGCCCCGATGGCCCAGGCCAGCAGGCGCTCCAGGCCAGGCAAAGGGCCGGGATCCGCTCCAGCAAGTACCAGCAGCAGCCCCAGCAGCTCCAGCGGAATGGCCCCGAGGGCCACGAGCTGGAGCCAGAGCAGGGGCTCGCTGCGAGGGTTCACAGGGCTCAGGTGCTGAGGGTGCGGCGCTGGGTGACCAGCTTGTAAGCCTCGACGCGATCCGATTCTTGCCAGCCGGTGTAGCGGTCGGTGCCGATGCCGCACTCGAAGCCAGTGGCGACTTCCTTGACGTCGTCCTTGTTGCGACGCAGAGAATCGAGGTCGCCCTCGAACACCTTCTCCTTGCCGCGCCACACCCGTACCCTGCAGTTGCGCTGCAGCTTGCCTGTGGTGACATAGCAACCGGCCACCGCACTGCGCCCGATCGTGAACACGGCGCGAACCTCGGCTTCGCCCAGGGGCTCCTCAACCAGCTCCGGTTCCAGTAGGCCTTCCATGGCCATCTGGATGTCTTCCAGCAGCTTGTAGATGACGTCGTAGTCGCGCACGTCGACGCCGGTGGCATCGGCGGCTCGCTTGGCACCGGGAGCCATCGAGGTGTTGAAGCCCACGATCACCGCGCCAGAGGCTGCGGCTAGGTCGACGTCGGTTTCGGTGATCTCGCCCGGAGCCGAGAGCAGCACCCGCACCTGCACTTCGCCCTGGGGCAGTTGCTCGAGAGAGCCGAGGATCGCCTCGACGGAGCCCTGCACATCGGCCTTGAGAATCAGGTTGAGCTCCTTGAGCTCGCCTTCGCTGGCCTGGCCCGACATCGAAGCCAGGGACACCCGGCGGGAGGCCATCTGTTGGGCCAGGCGGGTGGCGCGGGCTTCGTTGGCCCGATCGCCCACCACGGAGCGGGCGGTCTTCTCGTCGGGGTACACCTCAAACTCGTCGCCGGCGGTGGGCACTTCGCTGAAGCCGAGGGCTTCGACGGCGTAGGAGGGGCCCGCTTCCTTCACGCGCTTGCCGGTGTCGTCCACCATGGCGCGCACCTTGCCGAGCACCGGACCGGCCGCCAGAACGTCGCCGGCCTTCAGGGTGCCGTTCTGCACCAAGAGCGTGGCCACTGGTCCCTTGGCCTTGTCGAGGTGAGCCTCGATCACGGTGCCCCTGGCCATCCGATCCGGGTTGGCCTGGAGGTCTTCCACCTCCGTCACGAGCAGGATCATCTCCAGCAGCTTGTCGACGTTCTCGCCCTTGATGGCGCTCACCGGCACCATCACGGTGTCGCCGCCCCAGTCTTCGGCCACCAGTTCGAGGGCCGAGAGCTCCTGCTTCACACGGTCGGGGGAGGCGCCTTCCTTGTCGATCTTGTTGATCGCCACCACGATCGGCACCTTGGCCGCCCGGGCGTGGCTGATTGCCTCCAGGGTCTGGGGACGCACGCCGTCGTCGGCGGCGACCACCAGCACGGCCACGTCGGTCACCTTGGTGCCGCGGGCCCGCATGGCGGTGAATGCCTCGTGGCCCGGGGTGTCGAGGAAGGTGATCTTGCGCTGCTCGCCCGCGTGGGGGATCTCCACCTGATAAGCACCGATGTGCTGGGTGATGCCTCCGGCTTCGCCGGCGGCTACACGGGTTTTGCGGATGGCGTCGAGCAGGCTGGTTTTGCCGTGGTCGACGTGGCCCATCACGGTGACCACAGGCGGGCGACGGATCAGGTGATCGCGGTCACTCTCCTCGATCATTTCCACCGTCTTGGCGGCGGCTTCCTCGACGTCGTCCTCGAGCACCGGCACGCCGAATTCTTCGGCCACCGCTTCGATCGTTGAGAGGTCGAGGCTCTGGGTGACCGTGGCGATGATCCCCTTGAAGAACAGGCTCTTGATGATTTCGGAGCTCTCAACGCCCAGTTTCTCGGCCAGCTCCTGCACCGTGAGGTTGCCCTCCGGCACGATCAGCATTTCGGGCCGCACGGCCTTGGCTTCGCGGGAGGCCCGCAATTCCATGGCGCGGCGGCGCTGCCGCTGGCGGGTGGTTTCCTTCTTGCGCTTCCGCATCGCCGCAATGGGCTTGGCGGCAGGGGTGGCGGCGGTGCGGGGCTTGGCGGGGCGGGCAAGGCTGGCCTGCAGCACAAAGGCTTCCTGTTCGCCCGCGTAGCCGCCGGTTTCGGCGGTGAGCGCATCATCGTTTTCGCCGATGATGTGCACCTTGGTGCGCTGCTTTTGCGGCGTGCGGCTGCGCAGTGCCTCCAGTTTGGCGCTGTCGTCCCAGTCGGGTCTGCGGGGGCGTCCTGCTGCACCAGCGGGCGTGGGGGCCCGGAACCCAGGTCGCCGCGGTGCTGCCGGTGGGGTGGCGCTGGGGCGCACCAGATCGGGCGTGCCCGGGCTGGACGGTGCGCCAGCTTCGGTTCGATCCCCGGGGCGCCGTGGCGGTGGGGCAGTGGGACGGCCGGAGGGCTTCTGGAGCTGCATCAGCTCGCCAGGGGCCATCGGCTTGCGCATGCCGGCGGGCATGCCTGGGCGGCCCGGGGCGGCGGGGCGACCAGGGGCGGCGCTATCGCGGCGAATCGGTTTGCCGACCAGCTCGAGAGGGGTTGGGCCGGGACGGCCCGGTGCCCCTGGCATGCCGGGGCGAACGGGGGCCGCAGCTCCAGGCCGCTGGGGTGGCGCCGGCCGCTGGCTCAGTGGCGGGCGGCCCGCCGGTGATGCGGGGCGGCTGCTGGTGCCGGTGCCGGCGGGGGTGCTGGTGGGACGACCCACAAGTTGGGGCTTGCTGGGAGCAGGGCGAACGGGCAGCTCCGGTTTGCGACTCGGCGTGGGAGCTGCCGCTGCTGGGCGGGCCGGGGGTGGGGTGCCCGGGCGAGCGGGTTTGGAGGCAATCACAACCGGCTTGCTCGGTGCGGCCGCCGCAGGCCGGGCCGGTGCGGGGGGCTTGCTCGCCGCCGCAGGCTTGCTGACTACGGCTGGCTTGCTAACAACAGCAGGCTTGCTGAGCACGGCAGGCTTGCTGAGCACGGCAGGCTTGCTGGGAGCGGCCGGTTTGCTTGGGGAAAGCGGTTGGTTGGCTGGCTTGGCAACCACGGGCCGGGCCGGGGGCATGGCTGGCTTCGCGGCCATGGGCGGTGCTGCGGCCGTTTGGGCTGGGGTCGCTGGCCGTGGGCTGGCGGCAGGCTTGGGAGCGGCGGGCGCTGCGGCAGCGGGCTTGGACGCCTCGGCAGCATCATTGACGGCCTTTTTGACCGAGAGGATCGCCTTCGGCGGGGCGGTGGGGGCAGCGGCCGCCGCCCGGTTGCCGTTGCTGCCCGCCTCGATCAGGGAGCGGATCCGGGACGCTTCGTCGTCGCTGATCGAGCTGCTGTGGCTCTTGGCCGCAACCCCCAACTTCTCGGCGGCATCGAGCACGTCCTTGTTCTCCAGGCCCATGTCCCGGGACAGCTCATAAATTCTGACTTTGCCGCTGCTGGTCATTCAGGTCTCCATGGGTCGGGGCCCAGGGGCCGCCAAGCGGGGCCAAGGGGCACACCAGGCCGCACGCACTCTGCGGCCAATGTTCATCTTGCCTTAGAGGCGAGATCAGCGCCGGGTGTTAGGCGCTTTTGCAGGGTTTCAACGATGGAATCCGCAACCTGACAGCGCAGGGCCCGTTGCAGACGCTTGCGTCGTGTGGCCTCTTCCAGGCACACCGGATTGGGGCAGAGGTAAGCCGAGCGGCCCATGCCCTGGTCCAATCCGATTCCTCCTTCGGCCAGCCGGATCACCCGCCAGAGCTGCTGGCGATCCAGCAGCGCACGACAGGCCACACAGCGCCGAAGCACGATCCGGGGCGTCACCGGGCCTCATCCTCAGCAACAGCCTCCTCTGCGACGGCCTCCTCGGCAACAAAATCTTGGCCGTCTTCGCCAAGCTCCTCCTCGTCTTCGGGCAGGGGATAGAGCTCCCGCAGGCGGGCGTCTTCTTCGGCCCGGGCCGCCTGTTCGATCTCCAGGCGGGCTTCGGCTTCGGCCTGGAGAGCCTCCTCCTCCTGGCGCTGGGCGATCAGCTCAGACACCACCGCATCTTCGGCGGACTGGTCGTATTCGCTGGCGTTCTTGATGTCGATCTTCCAGCCCGTGAGGCGGGCCGCCAGACGCACGTTTTGTCCTTCGCGGCCAATGGCGAGGCTGAGTTGGTCGGGGGGCACCAGCACGTGGGCGTGCTGGCCTTCCGGGTCCACCAGTCGCACCATCTCCACTCGCGCCGGGCTGAGGGAGTTGGCGATGTATTGGCCCGGGTCGGGCGACCAGCGGATCACGTCGATCTTCTCGCCGCGCAGCTCGTTGACCACCTGCTGGATGCGGGAACCGCGGGCGCCGATGCAGGCACCCACCGGGTCGACTTCGCGCTCGACGGAATCCACGGCCACCTTGGTGCGCGGCCCCACTGAGCGGGAGGGGGGATTGGCTTCCCGCGCCACAGCCACGATCCGTACCGAGCCCTCCTGGATCTCGGGCACCTCGTTCTCAAACAGGTACACAACCAGGCCGGCGTTGGAGCGGCTCACAAACAGTTGGGGGCCTCGCCGGGCCACCTCGCTTACTTCCTTGAGGAACACCTTGAAGGTGGCGTTGGCGCGGTAGTTGTCGTTGGGCAGTTGGTCGCGGCGGGGGAGCTCAGCCTCCACCTCGGGCCGGCCCAGGCCGCTGCTCACAGCCATGATCACGCTCTGGCGCTCGAAGCGGATCACCCGGGCGGTGAGCACGGGGTCTTCGAGGTCGGCGAATTCCTCCTGGATCATGCGGCGCTGCTGGTCACGCAGCTTCTGGGCCAGCACCTGCTTGGTGGTGGCGGCGGCCATGCGGCCGAACTCTTCTTTTTCGGGAGTGACGTCGAGCACCACGGTGTCGCCGATCTGGGCGTCATCGGCGACCTGTTGCACCTCGGCCAGGGAAATCTGGTGGTCTTCGCTCTCCACCTCCTCGACGATGATTTTCGAGGCCAGCACCCGGTAGCCCTCCTCCTCCAGGTCGAGGCCGACGTCGAAGTTGGAGAAGTAGTCCTCCTCAAAAGGGTCTTCGCTGATTCCCAAATACAGGGTGCGGCGATAGCGCTCGTAGCCCTTGAGCAGGGCTTCCCGCAGGGCGGCCTCCACAACGGCGGGCGGCAATTTCTTCTCGTCGCTGATGTCCTCGATCAGGTTGTTCAGACCGGGGAGCAGAACCAGGGCCATGGATCAGGGGTGAGAAATGGTCAGGGAGCGGTGAAGTGGCGGGTCAGGTGGGCTCGGTCGGGGTGACCAGGCAGACGCTGATCACCGAGTCCCGCGGGATGCGCTGGGTGCGGCCGCGGATGTTGAGATGCACATCCGTCGCATCGCGCTCGAGCAGAAGCCCTTCGCGCCGCACTTCAAGGCCCTTGCTGTCGCGGCAGTGCACGGTCACTGGAAATCCGCGAAAGCTGCGGAAATCCCGGTCGTCGTGCAGATCGTCGCTGACGCCAGGGCTGCTGACCTCCAGAACATAGGCGTCGCCGAGGAGCTCGGCTGCTTCAATCGCCTCGCCGAGGGGCGCGCTCAGGGAGGCGCACTCATCGAGGCTGATGTCGCTGCCATCGGCGCGTTGCACCAGCACCTGCACCGTCATGGGGATGCGGTGGGTGAACAGATGCACGCCCTTGAGCGCGAAGCCGGCATTCGCCACAGCCGCTTGGGCCAGGCGCTCCAGATCGGGCAGGAGGGGGTGGGGCAACGCTGCAGTGGGGCTGGGGGCAGGAGGCCCGCCGGCTTTTGCAGTCTGAAAAACTGCCCATCCGCACGGTCTGTTGCATGCGCCCTTGAGCGCAAAGCTGAACCGTGACGTTTGGGATTGCCCGCCGGGCAAGCGATCACCCTAGGGGATGGTCCGTCCCAGGTCCCATGCCGCCCAAGGGGGGCATCTCAATCACCGGGGCTTCGGCGAAGTAGTCGCTGGGCTGCACGGTGCCGCGCTGGCCGGCGTCTTGGTTGAGGCACTGGCCCTTCTGCTCGTCGGTGCGCAGGTATTGGCAAACCCTCGCCCAAAGCTTGGCGCGCGTGCCCGGGGCGCCCTGGCTGAAGTGCACCAGGTCGTTGCCGCCGACCATGCCCTGGATCTCCACCTGGCAGAGCGTGCAGCGCTGACGGGTGCCGGGGGGAATTGCTGCCATGGCCGCCTGTGCGATCAAACGCCAACTTAGGCGGATGGGCCTACCTGAGTTCACCCTGCTGCGTTGGCGGCGTCCCTAGCCTCAGAGCCGCGATTGCCGGGCCCTTGCCCCTTTGCCGTGAACGGGTTGTCGATGAAGCGGATGTGGGTGAGGGTTTGCTCCGTGCTGCTGGTTCCCCTCCTCTGGCTGGGCTCGGCAGTTGGCCTGGTGGTTGCCTGGGAGGCGGGTTGGGGGGGTGACGAATCTGCAGCCCTGGCGCTGGAGATGCCAGCCACTGCCGTGGTGCCAACCAGTCCCTTGGTCACCACCAGCCCCCACAGCTTTGTGGCCGATGCGGCCCGGGCCGTGGCCCCCGCGGTGGTGCGCATCGACACCGAGCGGGAGGTGGCCCGCCAGCCCTTTGATCCCGCCCTGCTGGATCCGTTGTTGCGGGACCTGTTTGGCGATCCCTCCGGCAGCATGCGCGAGCGGGGCCAGGGCTCCGGGGTGGTGATCGATGCCGGCAAGGGCCTGGTGCTCACCAATGCCCACGTGGTCGACCAGGTGGACAGCGTTGAGGTGACCCTGGCCGATGGCCTGCACGTGGATGGGGCTGTGGTGGGGGCCGACTCGGTTACCGATCTGGCCGTGGTCAAAATTCCTGGCTCCCGGGAGCTGCGCGCCGCGCCCCTGGGGGATTCCGAAGCCCTGGAAGTGGGCGACTGGGCCATTGCCATGGGCAGTCCCTACGGCCTGGAGCGCACGGTGACGCTGGGGATCGTGTCAAGCCTGCACCGCAACATCAACAGCCTCGGTTTTGCCGATAAGCGCCTCGACCTGATCCAAACCGACGCCGCCATCAACCCCGGCAACTCCGGGGGGCCGCTGATCAATGCCACGGGTGAAGTGATCGGCATCAACACCCTGGTGCGCTCAGGCCCTGGCGCTGGCCTCGGCTTTGCGATTCCGATCAACCTGGCCCGAGGGGTGGCCGCCCAGCTCAGCACCGGCGGCCAGGTGGTGCACCCCTATCTCGGTTTGCAGCTGGTGCCGCTCACCGCCCGTCGGGCCCGCGACAACAACCGCGACCCCGATGCCCTGTTGCAGCTTCCGGAGCGGGATGGGGCTCTGGTGCAGCGGGTGCTGCCCGCCAGCCCGGCGGAAACGGCGGGCCTGCGTCGCGGCGATCTGGTGGTGGGCGTCGCCGACCAGCCGGTGCCCGATCCGGCCAGCCTGCTTGAGCGGGTTGAACGCAGCAGCGTTGGAGAACCCCTGCCGCTGACCGTGGTCCGCGGCCAGCGGGAGCTCAGCCTCACGATCAAGCCGGCGGCGTTGCCCCACGCCGGATGAACGCTGCTACGGTCGCGGCCCGAGAGAGGAGAACTGGATGTCGGACCTGCAAGACCGGATGAAGCAGGCCGTGGCAACGGCTGCCACCGAGCAGATCCGCAGCGGCATGGTGGTGGGTCTGGGCTCCGGCTCCACCGCGGCCCTGATGATTCAGGCCCTCGGGGCGAAGCTCAACAGCGGCGAACTCACCGATGTGGTGGGGGTCACCACATCGTTTCAGGGGGAGGTGCTGGCCGCCGAGCTGGGCATTCCGCTCAAGAGCCTCAATGCGATCGAGCGCATCGATCTGGCCATCGACGGGGCCGATGAGGTGGATCCCTCCTTCCAGCTGATCAAGGGCGGTGGCGCCTGCCACGTGCAGGAGAAACTGGTGGCCCGCCGCGCCGAGCGCTTTGTGGTGGTGGTGGATGCTACCAAGCTTGTCGACACGCTCAACCTGGGCTTCCTGTTACCGGTGGAGGTGCTGCCCGGCGCCTGGCGGCAGGTGCAGGCTGAGCTCGCCGCCATGGGCGGTGATGCCCAGCTGCGCATGGCCGTGAAGAAGGCTGGGCCGGTGGTGACCGACCAGGGCAACCTGGTGCTGGACGTGAAATTCGCCGGTGGCATCAGCGATCCGGCCAGCCTGGAGGCGGCGATCAACAACCTGCCCGGAGTGCTGGAGAACGGCTTGTTCGTCAACATCACCGACCAGGTGCTGGTGGGTGAAATCGTTGATGGCCAGCCGCGGGTGCGTGATCTGGTGAAGCGCTAGGCCAGCCCGCTCACGAGAGCCGGCGCCGCACCGATTCGGCGTGGCTGTGGAGTCCTTCGCTCTCCGCCAGGCTGATGACGGCAGCCCCGGTGGCCTCCAGGGCCTCCCGGTTGAAGCGGATCAAACTGGTGTGGCGCAGAAAGGTCTCCACGCTCAGGGCGCCGGCAAACCGTGCCGTGCCTGAGGTGGGCAAGGTGTGGTTGGGGCCGGCGAGATAGTCGCCCACGGCCTCGGGTGTGTAGGGCCCCATGAAGATGGCGCCGGCGTGCTGGATCTGCTCGGCCAGGCGCTCCGGGTCTTCGACCAGTAACTCCAGGTGCTCGGGCGCAAAACAGTCGCTGAGCCGGGCCGCCTGGGTGAGGCTGTCGCACACCACGATCAGGCCCCAGTCGTTCAGGGCCGTGCGGGTGATCTCGGCCCTGGGGTGGTTTTCAAGCTGGGCCTCCAGCGCTGCGGGTAGAGCTGCGGCCAGCGCTTCGCTGGTGGTGAGCAGGATCGCTGCGGCCAGGGGGTCGTGTTCGGCCTGGGCCAGCAGGTCGGCGGCCACCTGGTCGACGCGGGCGGTGTGGTCGGCGATCACCAGCACCTCGCTCGGGCCGGCGAGGGAATCGATCGCCACCCGGCCAAATACAGCCTTTTTCGCCAGGGTCACGTAGAGGTTGCCCGGGCCGCTGATCACGTCCACCCGGGGAATGGTTTCGGTGCCGTAGGCCAGGGCGCCGATCGCCTGGGCACCCCCCACCCGGTACACCTCCTCAACACCGGCCAGATGGGCTGCCGCCAGCACGGTGGCGTTGGGTTCGCCGCCGGGGCCGGGGGGTGTCACCATCACCAGCCGTTGCACCCCCGCCACCCGCGCCGGCACGGCGTTCATCAGCACGGTGCTGGGGTAGGAGGCGCGCCCCCCCGGCACGTAGAGGCCAGCCCGCTCCACCGGTCGCCAGCGCCGGCCCAGCTGTTCGCCGTGGGGACCGGTGATGGCGAGGTCGGCGGGGAGTTGCTGCTGGTGGAAGGCCAGGATTCGCTGGTGAGCCAGGCGCAGGGCCTCCTGCAGCGGCGCGGGGGTGGCCTGCCATGCCGCTGCCAGCCGTTCGCGCGGAATGCGCAGCGGATCGGGTCGCACGCCATCAAACCGTTCGGTGAGCTCCAGCAGGGCCTGATCCCCCTGGGTCTGCACCTGGGTGAGGATCGCCTCCACACGGGCCATCTCCTCCTGCATGCGGCCGCCGCTGGTGCGTTCGGCGATGGCGGCTAGGCGTTTGGCCGCTGGGCTGCCACCGGCCGAGGGGCTGGCAACGGACGAGGCGTCATCCCGCAGGCAGGTGATCGACAGAGCGGCAGGCGACGCGACCACGGGGCAGGACTGGCGGCAACACGTCGACAAGCTAGTGCGGCACTGGCTTGGCAAGGTTTTGGGGATTGGTGGGCAGCCTGGCGGTAGGATCCGCGTTTGCCGATCCAGCGTCCGTCCGCCTGTGGCTAATAACAAGTCGTCGAAGAAGCGCATTGAAGTTGCCGAGCGCAATCGCCTCCGCAACCGCAACTACAAGTCGGCCCTGCGCACCTTGATGAAGCGCTGCTTCACCGCCTGCACCGCCTACAGCCAGGAGCCTGGCGAAACCGCCAAGACGGCCGTTCAGACCAGCATGAACGCTGCTTTCAGCAAGATTGATAAGGCCGTGAAGGTGGGTGTGCTGCACAGCAACACCGGTGCCAACCAGAAGTCGCGCCTCAGCGCGGCCGTGAAAAAAGTGATCGAGCCGGCGGTGGCGGCCAAGGCCTGAGCTCCTGCCTCGACACCTCGAGCCTCGGGTGCCCACCGAGGCAGCAGATCCTGGGGATGGCCACAATGGTTGCCATCCCCAGGATTTTTGTTGTGCCATGGCTCTGAGCCCAGCCACAGCTCTGAGCCCAGCCACAGGCGTCACTCCAGCGGCGCTGGTCGACAGCCACTGTCACATCGTGTTCCGCAATTTCGACGACGACCTCGAGGAGGTGGCCCAGCGTTGGCGGGATGCCGGCGTGCAGGCTCTGGTTCATGCCTGCGTGGAGCCTTCGGAGATTCCAGCGATCCGGGCTCTGGCCGATCGCTTTCCCGAGCTGCGCTATTCCGTGGGGGTCCATCCCCTCGATACCGAGCACTGGTGCGACGACACCGCTGGCGTGCTGCGCCAGGCCGCCCAGGCCGATTCCCGCGTGGTGGCCATCGGTGAGCTGGGCCTTGATCTGTTTCGTGACCACAACCTTGAGCAGCAGCTCGCCATGCTGGAGCCCCAGCTGGATCTGGCGGTGGAGCTGGATCTGCCGGTGATCGTGCACTGCCGCGATGCGGCTGAGCCGATGTTGGCCCTGCTGCGCCAGCGGGCTGCGCGCGGAGCTTGCCCCCGCGGCGTGATGCATTGCTGGGGGGGCAACCCCGAGGAAATGGAGGGGTTCCTGGAGCTGGGTTTTTACATCAGCTTCAGCGGCACCGTCACCTTCCCCAAGGCGGAGGCCACCCATGCCTGTGCCCGGCAGGTGCCCGCGAATCGCTATTTGGTGGAAACCGACTGCCCCTTTCTGGCGCCGGTTCCCCGGCGGGGCAAACGCAATGAGCCGGCGTTCGTGGCGTCGGTGGCGGCGCGGGTGGCCGAGCTGCGTGGGGAAACCCTCACGGAAGTGGCCAATACCAGCACTTCCAATGCGGCCGAGCTGTTCCGCCTGCCGCTTCACAATGTATGATGTTTCATTGGCCTAGAAGCGGAAGCGCTCCTTTTTGTCGACGTCTGCAGTCTTGAAGCAATCCCGTTGAGCGAGCCCCCTCGGGCAGCCGTTCCCCGTTCGGGGGGCGGCTGTTTGTGTGGGCGGCTGCGGGCCGTCAAGACAGCAGCGCCCGCCATGGGGTGCCCCGCCGGCCAGTCCATTTCCACCCGTTCCTGCAGGTTCACCGCATGAGCAGCGCGATCCAGGTCGCTAAGACCGTTACTTACCTGCCCGATTTGGTGGAGGTGCAGCGCGCCAGCTTCAAATGGTTCCTGGAGAAGGGGATGATCGAAGAGCTCGAGAGCTTTTCGCCGATCACCGACTACACCGGCAAGCTCGAGCTCCACTTCATCGGTAGCGAGTACCGCCTGAAGCGCCCCCGCCACGATGTGGAAGAGGCCAAGCGCCGTGACGCGACCTTCGCGTCCCAGATGTATGTCACCTGCCGTCTGGTCAACAAGGAGACCGGCGAAATCAAGGAGCAGGAGGTCTTTGTCGGCGAACTGCCGCTGATGACCGAACGCGGCACGTTCATTATCAATGGCGCCGAGCGCGTGATCGTCAACCAGATCGTCCGCTCGCCCGGTGTCTATTTCAAGGACGAGCAGGACAAGAACGGCCGCAAGACCTTTAACGCCAGCCTGATCCCCAATCGCGGGGCCTGGCTGAAGTTCGAGACCGACAAGAACGACCTGCTGCACGTTCGCGTCGACAAGACCCGCAAGATCAACGCCCACGTGCTGATGCGGGCCATCGGTCTGTCGGACAACGACGTGCTCGACAAGCTGCGGCACCCCGAGTTCTACCAGAAGTCGATCGAGGCAGCCAACGACGAGGGCATTTCCTCGGAAGACCAGGCCCTGCTGGAGCTCTACAAGAAGCTTCGTCCCGGTGAACCCCCCTCCGTCAGCGGCGGTCAGACCCTGCTGCACAGCCGCTTCTTCGACCCCAAGCGCTACGACCTGGGCCGGGTGGGCCGCTACAAGATCAACAAGAAGCTGCGCCTCACCATTCCCGATGCGGTGCGCACCCTCACCCCTGAGGACGTGCTGAGCACGATCGACTACCTGATCAACCTCGAGCTCGATGTGGGCGGTGCCTGCCTCGACGACATCGACCACCTCGGCAATCGCCGGGTGCGCTCGGTGGGTGAGCTCCTGCAGAACCAGGTGCGCGTGGGTCTGAACCGCCTGGAGCGGATCATCAAGGAGCGGATGACGGTTGGTGAGACCGAGAGCCTCACCCCCGCCCAGCTGGTGAACCCCAAGCCCCTGGTGGCGGCGATCAAGGAGTTCTTCGGCTCCAGCCAGCTGAGCCAGTTCATGGATCAGACCAACCCCCTGGCGGAGCTCACCCACAAGCGCCGCATCAGTGCCCTCGGCCCAGGCGGTCTGACCCGCGAGCGGGCCGGCTTTGCTGTGCGGGACATCCACCCCTCCCACTACGGCCGGATCTGCCCGATCGAAACGCCAGAAGGCCCGAACGCCGGTCTGATCGGTTCGCTGGCCACCCATGCCCGGGTGAATGAGTACGGCTTCATCGAAACTCCGTTCTGGAAGGTGGAGAACGGCATCGTCCACAAGAGTGGCGATCCCATCTACCTCTCCGCCGACCTGGAGGACGAGTGCCGCGTTGCCCCCGGTGACGTGCCGACCGACGCGGACGGCCGGATCACCGCCGAGCTGGTGCCGGTGCGCTATCGCCAGGACTTTGAGAAGGTGCCGCCCGAGCAGGTGGACTACGTGCAGCTTTCACCGGTGCAGGTGATCTCGGTGGCCACCTCCCTGATCCCCTTCCTGGAGCACGACGACGCCAACCGGGCCCTGATGGGCTCCAACATGCAACGTCAGGCGGTGCCCCTGCTCCGCCCCGAGCGTCCCCTGGTGGGCACGGGCCTGGAAACCCAGGTCGCCCGCGACTCCGGCATGGTGCCGATCACCCGGGTCAACGGCACGGTCACCTTTGTGGATGCCACCGCCATCGTCATCCGCGATGACCAGGGCACCGACCATGTGCACCACCTGCAGAAATATCAGCGCTCCAACCAGGACACCTGCCTGAACCAGCGCCCGATCGTCCGCCAGGGCGACACGGTGATTGCCGGCCAGGTGCTGGCGGATGGCTCGGCCTGCGAGGGCGGCGAGATTGCGCTCGGTCAGAACGTGCTGATCGCCTACATGCCCTGGGAGGGCTACAACTACGAGGACGCCATCCTGCTGAGCGATCGGCTGGTGCACGACGACCTCTACACCTCGGTGCACATCGAGAAGTACGAGATCGAGGCCCGTCAGACCAAGCTTGGACCCGAGGAAATCACCCGGGAAATCCCGAACGTCGCCGAGGAGAGCCTGGGGCACCTCGACGAGATGGGCATCATCCGCATTGGCGCCTATGTCGAAAGCGGCGACATCCTGGTGGGCAAGGTGACCCCCAAGGGTGAATCCGATCAGCCCCCTGAAGAGAAGCTGCTGCGCGCCATCTTCGGCGAGAAAGCCCGCGATGTGCGCGACAACTCCCTGCGGGTTCCCAGCACCGAGCGGGGTCGCGTGGTGGACGTGCGCATCTACACCCGCGAGCAAGGCGACGAGCTGCCGCCGGGCGCGAACATGGTGGTGAGGGTCTATGTGGCCCAGCGCCGCAAGATCCAGGTGGGCGACAAGATGGCCGGCCGCCACGGCAACAAGGGCATCATCAGCCGGATCCTGCCCCAGCAGGACATGCCCTACCTGCCTGACGGCACCCCCATCGACATCGTGCTCAACCCCCTGGGTGTGCCGAGTCGCATGAACGTGGGCCAGGTGTTCGAATGCCTGATGGGCTGGGCGTCATCGCACCTCGACTGCCGCGTCAAGGTGGTGCCCTTCGACGAGATGCACGGTGCCGAGAAGAGCAAGCAGACGGTGCAGGCCTACTTGGAAGAGGCGGCCAAACTGCCAGGCAAGGATTGGGTCTACGACCCGGAAAACCCCGGCAAGATCCAGCTGATCGATGGCCGCAGCGGCGAACCGTTCGACCAGCCGGTGACCGTGGGTTATGCCCACATCCTCAAGCTGGTGCACCTGGTGGACGACAAGATCCACGCCCGCTCCACCGGCCCCTACTCGCTGGTGACTCAGCAGCCCCTGGGCGGTAAGGCCCAGCAGGGCGGCCAGCGCTTGGGCGAGATGGAGGTGTGGGCCCTCGAGGCCTACGGCGCCGCCTACACCCTGCAGGAACTGCTCACCGTCAAGTCCGACGACATGCAAGGCCGCAACGAGGCGCTCAACGCCATCGTCAAGGGCAAGCCGATTCCCCGCCCCGGCACTCCGGAGTCGTTCAAGGTGCTGATGCGCGAGCTCCAGTCCCTCGGTCTCGACATCGCGGTGTACACCGACGCCGGTGAAGAAGTGGATCTGATGCAGGACGTCAACCCCCGCCGCAGCACCCCCAGCCGGCCCACCTACGAATCCCTCGGCGTCGCGGACTATGACGACGACTGATCGCTGATTGATCGCGGACCGCTCCTTTGGGCGTTGCCGTGCCACTCCTTCCTTTCTCGATCTCCGCGAGCTACAAGCCGATGTCCAACAGCAACCTCCGCACCGAAAACCACTTCGACTACGTCAAGATCACCTTGGCGTCGCCTGAGCGGATCATGCAGTGGGGGCAGCGCACGCTGCCCAATGGTCAGGTGGTGGGTGAAGTCACCAAGCCCGAAACCATCAACTACCGCACGCTGAAGCCCGAGATGGACGGGCTGTTCTGCGAGAAGATCTTTGGCCCGTCCAAGGATTGGGAATGCCACTGCGGCAAATACAAACGGGTGCGTCACCGCGGCATCGTTTGTGAGCGCTGCGGTGTGGAGGTGACCGAGAGCCGGGTGCGGCGCCACCGCATGGGCTTCATCAAGCTGGCGGCACCCGTGTCCCACGTTTGGTACCTCAAGGGCATTCCCAGCTACGTGGCGATCCTGCTGGACATGCCCCTGCGCGATGTCGAGCAGATCGTCTATTTCAACTGCTATGTGGTGCTCGATCCGGGCGACCACAAGGATCTCACCTACAAGCAGCTGCTCACCGAAGATGAGTGGCTGGAGATCGAAGATCAGATCTATGCCGAGGATTCGGAGATCGAAAATGAGCCCGTCGTGGGCATCGGCGCCGAAGCGCTGAAGCAACTGCTGGAAGATCTCGAGCTCAACGAAACCGCTGAGCAGCTGCGGGAGGACATTGCCGCCAGCAAGGGCCAGAAGCGGGCCAAGCTGATCAAGCGCCTGCGCGTGATCGACAACTTCATCGCCACCGGGGCCCGGCCCGAATGGATGGTGCTGGATGTGATCCCGGTGATCCCCCCCGATCTGCGCCCGATGGTGCAGCTCGACGGCGGTCGCTTCGCCACCTCCGACCTCAACGACCTCTACCGCCGCGTCATCAACCGGAACAACCGCCTGGCGCGGCTGCAGGAGATCCTGGCGCCAGAAATCATCGTCCGCAACGAGAAGCGGATGCTCCAGGAGGCTGTCGACGCCTTGATCGACAACGGTCGCCGCGGTCGCACCGTGGTGGGTGCGAATAATCGGGCGCTCAAGTCACTTAGCGACATCATCGAAGGCAAGCAGGGCCGCTTCCGTCAGAACCTGCTCGGCAAGCGGGTCGACTACTCCGGTCGTTCCGTGATCGTGGTGGGTCCGAAGCTGAAGATGCACCAGTGCGGTCTGCCCAAGGAGATGGCGATCGAGCTGTTCCAGCCGTTCGTGATCCATCGCCTGATCCGCCAGAACATCGTCAACAACATCAAGGCGGCCAAGAAGCTGATCCAGCGCGCCGACGATGAGGTGATGCAGGTGTTGCAGGAGGTGATCGAAGGCCATCCGATCCTGCTCAACCGCGCTCCGACCCTGCACCGCCTGGGTATCCAGGCCTTCGAGCCGAAGCTGGTGGATGGCCGCGCCATTCAGCTGCACCCGCTGGTGTGCCCCGCCTTCAACGCTGACTTCGACGGTGACCAGATGGCCGTCCACGTGCCCCTGGCCATTGAGGCGCAGACGGAAGCTCGCATGTTGATGCTGGCCAGCAACAACATCCTCTCCCCCGCCACCGGTGAGCCGATCATCACTCCGTCCCAGGACATGGTGCTTGGCGCCTACTACCTCACGGCGGAGCAGCCCGGCTCGGTGAAGCCCGAGTTTGGCGATCGCGCCAAAACCTTCGCCAGCCTCGATGACGTCATCGATGCCTTTGAAGAAAAGCACCTGTCGCTGCACGATTGGGTGTGGGTGCGCTTCAGCGGCGAGGTTGAGAGCGACGACGAAGACAAGCAGCCCCAGAAGGAAGAGACCCTCAGCGATGGCACCCGCATCGAGCAGTGGCTGTACCGCCGCGACCGTTTCGATGAAGACGGAGCGCTGATCAGCCGTTATCTGCTCACCACCGTCGGTCGCGTGGTGATCAACCACACGATCATCGACGCCGTGGCTGCGACCTAACGGCCGTTGCGAATCCAGGGTCTGGGTTCCCGTTTTTCGTTTCTCCTTTTGTCTTACCTCCGCGCGCAGCCATGACCGCCACCCCCGCCAAGAAAACCACCAAGAAGAGCGCCAAAAAGGCCGCCGAGGCTGCTGCGCTGGAATCTGCCGCCATCGCTGCGGTAGCCGCCAGCAAAGCTCTCAGCAAGCAGGCACCGCCGTTCCGCAACCGCGTGATCGACAAGAAGGCCCTGCGCAACCTGGTGGCCTGGGCGTACAAGCACCACGGCACTGCCGCCACGGCCTCGATGGCCGATGAGCTGAAGGACCTGGGTTTCCACTACGCCACCCAGGCGGCCGTGTCGATCTCCGTCGACGACCTGCGCATCCCAGGTGATAAGGCGGCGTTGCTGGCAGAAGCCGAAGAGCAGATCACCGAAACCGAAGAGCGCTATCGCCTCGGCGAGATCACCGAGGTGGAGCGCCACACCAAGGTGATCGACACCTGGACCGAAACGAACGAGCGTCTCGTGGCGGCCGTGCGCCGCAATTTCAACGAGAACGATCCACTCAACTCGGTGTGGATGATGGCCAACTCCGGCGCCCGGGGCAACATGTCCCAGGTGCGCCAGCTGGTGGGCATGCGCGGCCTGATGGCCAACCCGCAAGGGGAAATCATCGACTTGCCGATCCGCACCAACTTCCGTGAGGGCCTCACCGTCACGGAATACGTGATCTCCTCCTACGGCGCTCGCAAGGGCCTCGTCGACACGGCTCTACGCACCGCCGACTCGGGCTACCTCACCCGGCGTCTGGTGGACGTGGCCCAGGACGTGATCGTGCGCGAGGACGACTGCGGCACCACCCGCAGCATCCCGATTGACGCCGATGAAAAGGGCAAATTCGGCAGCAAGCTGATCGGCCGTCTGGCGGCCGAGCCGGTGGTGGCCGAAGACGGCGAAACCCTGGTGGAGCGCGATGGCGAGATTGACGCCCCCCTGTCGCGGCGGATCGAAGCCGGTGGCGTGAAAACCGTGAAGGTGCGCTCCCCGCTCACCTGTGAAGCCTCCCGCTCGGTGTGCCGCAAGTGCTACGGCTGGGCCCTGGCCCACAACCAACTGGTGGATCTGGGCGAGGCTGTCGGCATCGTTGCGGCCCAGTCGATCGGTGAGCCTGGAACCCAGCTCACCATGCGGACCTTCCACACCGGTGGTGTGTCCACGGCTGAAACCGGTGTGGTGCGCTCCCTGGTGGATGGCACGGTTGAATTCGGTCCCAAGGCCCGGGTGCGTCCTTTCCGGACCCCCCATGGCGTGGAGGCCCAGCTCGCTGAAACCGATTTCACCCTCACCGTTAAACCCACCGGCAAGGGCAAGATCCAGAAGCTCGACATCGTCAACGGCTCGATTCTGTTTGTGGCCGACGGCGACACCGTTCCCGGTGACACGATCCTGGCCCAGATTGCGGCCGGCGTGGCCGTCAAGAAGAGCGTTGAGAAGGCCACCAAGGATGTGATCTGCGACCTGGCCGGCCAGGTGCGCTACGAGGACGCGATTCAGCCCAAGGAGGTCACCGACCGCCAGGGCAACATCACCCTCAAGGCCCAGCGCCTGGGCCGGATGTGGGTGTTCAGCGGCGACGTCTACAACCTGCCCCCCAATGCCCTGCCCGTGGTGGAGGGCAACAAGGCTGTCACCACCGGTGAGGTGTTGGCGGAAAGCCGCCTGGTGAGCGAATACGGCGGAGCCGTGCGACTGCGCGAGAGCGCCGGTGACTCCCGCGAAGTGCAGATCGTCACCGCCAGCCTCACCCTCAAGGACTGCAAATTGGTGGGCGAATCCACCCACTCCGGTGAGATCTGGCACCTGGAGGGCAAAGACAACATCCGCTACCGCCTCAACACGGCCCCCGGCAGCAAGATCGCCAATGGCGAAGTGATCGCCGAGCTGGCCGACGATCGTTTCCGCACCCAAACCGGTGGCACCGTCAAATTTGCGCCTGGTCTGGCCATCAAGAAGGCCCGCAGCGCCAAGAACGGCTACGAGGTGAGCAAGGGCGGCACCCTGCTGTGGATCCCCCAGGAAACCCACGAGATCAACAAGGACATCTCCCTGTTGATGATCGAGGACGGTCAGTGGATTGAAGCCGGCACCGAGGTGGTGAAGGACATCTTCAGCCAGACCGCCGGCATCGTCACGGTGACCCAGAAGAACGACATTCTGAGGGAAATCATTGTGCGCTCCGGCACCTTGCACCTGGTGTCCGATAGCAAAACCCTTGCCAAATATGCCGATGGCAAGATGGCGACTCCGGGTGAAGAGATCGCTAAGGGACTCAAGACTGAGGCCATGGTGTTCGTTGAGGCGGTCGACACCCCGGATGGCGGCGCGCTGCTGTTGCGCCCGGTGGAGGAGTACGCCATCCCCGATGCAGCCCACCTGCCTGAACTGGGCATGGTGAAGCAGTCCGGAGGCCCCTCGCTGAACCTCAAGGCCACCCAGCGCCTGGCCTTCAAGGATGGCGAGCTGATCAAGAGCGTGGATGGCGTTGAGCTGCTGCGCACGCAACTGATCCTGGAAACCATCGACACCACCCCCCAGATGACGGTGGATGTGGAGGCCGTGTCCGACAAGCGCGCCAAGACGATCGAGCGCCTGCAGCTCACCATCCTGGAAACCCTGCTGGTGCGGCGCGACACCCTCTCCGATGCGAGCCATGGTTCCACCCACACCGATCTTCAGGTGGAAGATGGAATCGCCGTGAAGCGTGGAGATGTGGTGGCCACCACCCAGATTCTCTGCAAAGAAGACGGGGTGGTGCAGCTGCCGGATCTAGTCGATGGCGAACCGATCCGCCGCCTGATCGTGGAGCGCGACGGCGACACCCGCACCATCGAACTGGGTTCGGCCAAGCCTGAGGTCGGCGTCGACCAGCGGATTGTGGATGGCGACCGGCTGGCTGAGGGGGTCGAAGCCCCCTGCTGCGGTCAGGTGGAGGCCATCAACGGCAGCACCCTCACCATCCGCCTGGGCCGCCCCTACATGGTGTCGCCCGACTCGGTGCTGCACGTGCGCGACGGCGAGCTGGTGCAGCGGGGTGATGGCCTGGCCCTGCTGGTGTTTGAGCGCCAGAAGACCGGCGACATCGTGCAGGGTCTGCCCCGGATTGAGGAACTGCTGGAAGCCCGCCGTCCGCGGGAATCGACGATCCTCTGCCGCAAGAGCGGCACCGTGCAGATCAAGCAGGGCGAAGACGACGACTCCATCACCGTCTCGGTGATTGAGCACGACGACGCCATCACCGAGTACCCGATCCTGCTGGGCCGCAACGTGATGGTGAGCGATGGCCAGCAGGTGAGCGCCGGTGAATCGCTGACCGACGGCCCGATCAACCCCCACGAGCTGCTGGAGTGCTTCTTCGAAGACCTGCGCAGCCGCAAGCCCACGATGGAAGCGGCCCAGGAGGCGATCTCCAAGCTGCAGTTCCGGATGGTGACGGAGGTGCAGAACGTCTACAAGAGCCAGGGCGTCTCGATCAGCGACAAGCACATCGAGGTGATCGTGCGCCAGATGACCAGCAAGGTGCGCATCGAGGACGCCGGGGACACCACCCTGTTGCCCGGTGAGCTGATCGAGCTGCGTCAGGTGGAGCAGGTGAACAGCGCCATGGCGATCACCGGTGGGGCCCCCGCCGAATTCACGCCGGTGCTGCTGGGCATCACCAAGGCCTCGCTCAACACCGACAGCTTCATCTCGGCGGCCTCCTTCCAGGAGACCACCCGGGTGCTCACCGAAGCCGCCATCGAGGGCAAGAGCGACTGGCTGCGCGGCCTCAAGGAGAACGTGATCATTGGTCGCCTGATCCCGGCGGGTACCGGCTTCAGCGGCTTCGAAGAGGAGCTGCGGGCTGAGGCCGGCCCCCATCCCGACATCCTCGAGGAAGATGCCATGGGCTATCGCCGCATGCAGAACCTGCGTCCCGACTACACCGTCGAGATGCCGGCTCCGGCCGCGTCGATGGCGGTGCTCGACGATCCCTCCGATGCGGATCTGGAGGCCACCCGCAGCCGCCATGGCATCGAGGCCAGCGCCAGCGGGCTGGCGGCGTTCACCCGCCCCAACCTGGATGACGCCCTGGAGGAGGAGCTGATCGCCGATCCTGCAGCCCTCGAGGGTCTTCAGGAAGAGGGACTGCTCACCGATGAGTGATCACCATGGCTAATTCCCTGCGCACCAGCCTGAACACGCCGGTGCCCCAGCGCCGGCTGCCCCGCTTCGGCTTCCACACCCACACCGAGCTGCTCAATGGCCGCCTGGCCATGCTGGGCTTTATTGCCCTGGTGGCCGTGGAATGGAAGCTGGGGCACGGGCTGCTGATCTGGCCTTGAGCACCGAGCGGGCTGCGCCTGCCTTGCCCCTGTTGGGGATGGGCCTTCCGGCGCTGGAGCACTGGGCTACCGCCCACGGCCAGGCCGCTTTCCGCGGCCGTCAACTGCACGACTGGCTCTACGCCAAGGGGGTTCGCAGCCTCGAGGGGGTGACTGTGCTGCCCAAGGCCTTTCGCGAGCACCTCGCGGCCCAGCCCCCTTCTGGGGCCTTCGATTGGATCGGCCGCTCCCGGGAGCTGCATCGCAGCGTGGCCCGCGATGGCACCACCAAGCTGTTGCTGGGCACGGCCGACGGCCTCAGCATCGAAACCGTCGGCATCCCCGCCGAGGGACGCCTCACCGTGTGCGTGAGCAGCCAGGTGGGCTGCCCGATGGCCTGCCGCTTCTGCGCTACGGGCAAGGGCGGCCTGCAGCGCTCTCTGGCGGTGCATGAGATCGTCGACCAGGTGCTCAGCGTGCGCGAGGTGATGGATGCGCGCCCCAGCCACGTGGTGTTCATGGGCATGGGCGAACCCCTGCTCAACATTGAGGCGGTGCTGGATGCGATCCATTGCCTCTGCACCGATCTGGGCATGGCCCAGCGCCAGATCACGGTGAGCACCGTGGGGGTGCCGAAAACCCTGCCCACCCTGGCCGAGCGGGCCCTGGAGCGCCTGGGCCGCGCCCAGTTCACCCTGGCGGTGAGCCTGCATGCGCCGGATCAGTGGCTGCGCGAAGAGCTGATCCCCACTGCTCACGCCTATCCGCTCGAGGCCTTGTTGGACGATTGCCGCCGCTATGTGGCCATCACCGGCCGACGGGTGAGTTTCGAATACATCCTGCTGGGCGGGCTCAACGACCAGCCCCGCCATGCCGTCGCCCTGGCCCAGCTGCTGCGCGGCTTCCAGAGCCATGTCAACTTGATTCCCTACAACCCGATCGCCGAGGAGGAATTCCAGCGGCCGGCTCCCGGCGCGGTGGAGGCCTTTCGCCAGGCCCTGCAGCAGCGCCATGTGGCCGTGAGCGTGCGCACCAGCCGGGGTCTCGATGCCGACGCGGCCTGCGGCCAGCTGCGACGGCGGCTTGAGGGGAGCCTGCAGCCGGCTTGATCAGGTGGGGTCCTTGGCGGGATCGAAGGCCCCCTTGGCCCCGTCGCCGTTCCAGGGGGTGAGCCAGGCCATCAGTAGGAAGGCCGGCAGGGAGGAGGCCACGGTGAGCAGGAAGAAGCTGCTCCAGCCCACACCTTCGGCCACAAAACCAGCTTGGCCGGAGAGCACCGAGCGGCTCAGGGCGTAGACCCCGGAGAGCAGGGCGTACTGGGTGGCGGAGAAGCGGGGGTTGCAGAGGCTCATCAGCAGGGCCACGAACGCAGCGCCCACCAGCCCGCCGCCCAGGTTTTCCAGCCCCACCGCCATCAGCAGGGCCGGCATGCCGCCCTTGAAGCTGGCGAGGGCCCAGTAGGACAGGTTGCCCGCAGCCCCCACCAGGGCAAACACCCAAAGCGACCGGTTCATGCCCAACCTGGCGAACAGGATGCCGCCGAGGATCGTCCCGATGATGGTGGCGCCGATGCCCCAGCCGGCCAGCACCGAGCCCACCACCTCCGGCGGGAATCCCTGCTGGATCAGGAAGGGCACGGCCATCACGTTGAGCAGACCATCGGGCCAGCGGTAGAGCAGCACCAGGGCCAGCAGCATCACGGCCCGGCCGGGGCCGGTGCGGTGCAGAAACTCCCGCGCTGGGCCGGCCACCGCCTGGCGCAGGCTGGACACCTGGTGCTGGATCGGTGGCAGTTTGGGGGCCCAGAGGGTGAAGGGCACCACCAGCAGCATCAGCACCGCCGAGCCAAGGAAGGCCAGGGACCAGCCGCTGCGGCCGGCCAGGATGAAGCCCCCGGCGCCGATGGCGAGCATGGCGCCGCGGTAGCCGAGGTTGGTGGCGGCGGCGCCGGCACCCCGCTCCCGTTCGGGCAGCAGGTCGGTGCGGTACGCATCCACCACGATGTCCTGGGTGGCGCTCACCAGGGCCAGCAGCAGGGCCATGAGGCCGATGGCCGTGAGGTTGGCGGGTTCCTGGCTGGGCCGCAGCAGGGCCATGGCAGCGATCACCAGCACCAGCAGCAGCTGCAGCAGCAGCAGCCAGCCCCGCCGCCGGTCGGGCCAGGGGAGCGGCCAGCGATCCAGGGCCGGCGCCCAAAACATCTTCAAGGTGTAGGGCAGTTCGGCGTAGGCCAACAGGCCGATCAGCCCGAGCGGCACGCCGGAGGCGGTGAGCCAGCCCTGCAGGAGCTTGGTGCCCACCATGTAGGGCGTGCCGCTGGCCACCCCTTCGGCCGCCACCGCGGTGAGGCGCCGCCAGGTGCCGGAGGACGGGGCCATCAAGCGGGGGGCAGTTTGGCGAACACTAGGGGCGATGATGGGTCCAGGCGCTCGCTCACCCCCAAGGCTGTGCAATTTTTTCGCTCCACCCTGCTGCCGGCCGCCATCGTGGTGCTGTTCGGATTGGCGCTCTTTGCCGTGAGTGCTCGGATCTGGTTGCCCGGCGACATGGCTGCCCCCGCCCCGATCGGCTGAGTCCCCGTCGTGAGCCTTTCCCTGCAGCCCGATCAGCCCCAGCCTGACCAGCCGTCAGGGCCCTTCGGCGACAGTCCCCAGCAGCTGCACCTCGACCCTGAGGTGCTGGCCCAGGAATTGGCGGAGGAGCTGCTCGGCGATCCTCTCGATGATCTGGAGACCAGCGACCCAACGGCCAGCGACGTGGCCGCTGAATGCGACCAGGGTTTGGTGTTGTTGCGCGCTGAGGCCGGCGGCAGCACCCACGAGCAGTGCATGCAGGGGTTGCGCATCTTTTGTGAGCACCGCGATCCGCGGGCCCTGCCGCTGCTGTTGCCCCTATTGGCGGTGAGCTGCCCGATCCTGCGGATGAGTGCGGTGTATGCCCTGGGCCGCAACCCCAGCCCCCTGGCGGTGGAGCCGCTGCTGGCCCTGCTGGCCTCCGACGACAACGGCTATGTGCGCAAGGCGGTGGCCTGGAGCCTGGGCAACTACCCGGATGCGCCGGTGCTCAATCCCCTGATCCGCTCGCTCCAGGTGGATATCGCCGCCGTGCGCCTCTGGGCTGCGAGCTCTCTGGCGGAGGCGGGCTCCACCGGAGCGGCGAAGGCCGATCCGGCGGCGGCCCAGTTGCTGCTGAGCCTGCGCATCGATAGCGAGCCGGCCGTGCGCAGCAACAGCGCCTGGGCCCTGGGTCGCCTCTATGGCGACCTGGTGCAGCCCCGCCAGCAGGTGGTGGTGGAATCGCTGTTGCACGCCATGCTTCACGACGCGGAGCCGAGCGTGCGCGATGAGGCGCGGCTGGCCCTCGAGCAGCTGGAGCAACCCGAGGTGCTCGAACGCCTGCAGACGCTGGTGGATGAGGGCCTGCTCAGCTGACGCTGACGAAGCTGACGCGTCCCCGGGCCCAGCCTCTCGCCCAGCCATCAGAAATCGCGGCTAGCATGTATAAACCTGTCCAGGCCTGGGATGGATCAGTACACCATCCGTTTTCGGATCCGGCCCGATGGCCGCGTCGAAGAGTTGGTGGAAGGGGTGCGGGGGTTGAGCTGCGAGCAGCTCACCGAGCGGATCGAGGCGAGGCTCGGAGCTGTGCAGCAGCGCCAGAGCACGGCCGCGGCCTTCCAGTCCCACGAGCAGGTTCAAGGCGAGGTTCAGCCCCTGGGGCAATCCCTGGCCACCCCCCCTTCCCTGTAAACCGTCGCTCCCCCCAACCGATGTCGCACTTCAGCACGATCAAAACCGAGCTTCGCGATCGCCAGGCCCTGCTGGAGGCGCTCCGGGATCTGGGCCACGAGCCCCGCGAGGGCGCCCTGCCGGTGCGCGGCTACCGCGGCCAGACGCTGGAGGCCCAACTGGCTGTGGCCCAGCCCAACGGCGCTGACATCGGGTTTCGTCTCAACCCGGAAACCGGTAGCTATGAGCTCGTGACAGACCTGGATCTGTGGAAGCAGCCGGTGCCGGTGGAGCGCTTCATCGCCCAGCTCAACCAGCGCTATGCCCTGCGCACCATCCTGGCGGCCACCGCCGAGGAGGGCTTCCAGGTGAGTGAGCAGACCCAGCAACAGGACGGCAGTATCGAGCTGGTGGTCACCCGCTGGGCCTAGTTGTTGTGAGCTCCTCCGGCAGGGTGGATCCGGCCCTGGCTTTCACAGCCATGCCCCCAGGGGCCGAGGCGCAGCGCACCGGCCGGGAGCCCCTGCTCGGAGGGTCCCTACGCCAGAAAGCGGTGTGGGTCGATGAGGCGGTTTGCATTGGCTGTCGCTACTGCGCCCATGTGGCCACCAATACGTTTGTGGTGGAGCCCGATTGGGGGCGCTCCCGCGCCATCCGCCAGGACGGAGACACCACCGAGCTGATCCAGGAGGCCATCGACACCTGTCCCGTCGATTGCATTCATTGGGTGGCCTATGAGCAGCTGCCGGGGCTGCAACAACAGCTGGCGGATCAGGAGATCCTGCCCTTGGGGGTGCCCTCGCCAGCGAGGCCCAAGCGCACCCTGCCGCGGCGGGAGCCGTCCTGATGCTTCCCACCCGGCGGTTCGGCCGCACCGAGCTGGCCATGCCGGTGCTCTCCCTGGGCTGCATGCGCTTTCAGCAGAGCTGGACCGACCTGCCTCCCGATCAGATCACCGCGGCGAGTCAGGCCAACCTGCGCACCATCCTCGAGAAGGCGGTGCCGGCGGGCTTTCACCACATCGAGACGGCCCGTCACTACGGCACCTCGGAGCGGCAGTTGGGCTGGCTGCTCGACCAGGTGCCCGATCCCCTGCGCATCCTGCAGACCAAGGTGCCTCCCTACCCGGAGCCGGAGGCCTTTGAGGCCGAGCTGCGCACCAGCTTTGAGCGCCTCGGGGTGGAACGGGTGGATCTGGTGACGCTCCACGGCCTCAATCAACCGGAGCACCTCGAGCAGAGCCTGCGGCCCGGCGGTTGCCGCGAGGTACTGAGGCGCTGGCAGGCCGAGGGCCGCATCGGCCATGTGGGTTTCTCCACCCACGCTCCCCTGCCCCTGATCTGCGAGGCGATCGCCAGCGACGCCTTCGACTACATCAACCTCCACTGGTATTTCATCCGCCAGGACAACCGCCCCGCCATCGCGCTGGCCCAGGCCCACGACATGGGGGTGTTTGTGATCAGCCCCACCGACAAGGGCGGCCATCTGCATACGCCCTCCGCTCGCCTGAGCGCCCTGTGCGCGCCGCTGCACCCGATCACCTTCAACGATCTGTTCTGCCTGTATGAATTGGGTTCTTCAGGGGTGCCGGCTGTTCATACCCTCAGCGTCGGAGCAGCCCGTCCTGAAGATCTCAACCTGCACATCGAGACAGTGGCGCAGCTGGACCAGGCCAGCGCCCTGGTGCCCCCGGTGCTCGGGCGCCTGGAGCAGGCCCGCCGGGACGCCCTTGATCCGGCCTGGCTGGCCAGCTGGGAGCAGGGCTTGCCGGAGTGGTCTGAGGTGCCGGGGCAGATCAACGTGCAGGTGTTGCTCTGGCTGCACAACCTCCTCGAGGCCTGGGATCTCGAGGGCTTTGCCCGGGCCCGCTACGGGTTGCTCGGCCAGGGCAGCCACTGGTTTCCCGGCCGCAATGCCGACCTGCTCGACGACGCGGTGAGCGAGGCGGAGCTGCGGGCCGCTCTCGCCCGCAGCCCTTGGGTCGATCAGATCCCCGCGATCCTGCGGGGCCTGCGCAGCCGCCTGGGCGGCCAGACCGTCACCCGGCTGATGGGCTCGTGACGGCTGCCGTTGTGGCCGCGGCTCCCAGCGGTTGCTTGGCCGGGACTCCGACCGCCCGGGGGTAGGCAGGGGGGCAAGGGGCCAGGGGCTTCACCAGCAGCGCGTGGCGGATCCCCCGGCCGTGGGGGAGTTCCCGATTCAGGCACTGGTCGGTGCGGGCCTTCAGGGGGGCCAGGGCGGCGTCGAGCTCGCGCTGATCCGCCGGCGACCACTGGCCGCGATACAGCAGCGCCAGGCCGTTGGGGTGCAGCAGTGGCACCAGGTATTCGGCCACCACTGGGGCACTGGCCACAGCCCGGGCCAGGGCCCAGTCGAATTGGCCGCGGCAGGCCTTCTGCCGCCCTGTGCGTTCAATCCGCTCACAGCGCAGCTGCACCCGTTCGCTCAGCCCCAGGGTGTCGGCCATGGCCTGCACGGCCTCCACCTTGCGGCCCACTGAATCCACCAGGGTCAGCTGGGCCTGGGGAAAGGCGATCGCCACCGCCAGGCCGGGGAAGCCGCCGCCGGTGCCCACATCGATCAAGCGGAGGGGCGCCTGGGCGGCCTCCGTCTGCAGCAGGGGCACCAGGGGCCAGAGGCTGTCGAACACCTGGGCGATCCAGAAGTCGTCGCCTTCCACCAGCCGGGTCAGGTTGAGCTTGCGGTTCCACTGGCGCAGCTGCTCCTGCAGCTCGGCCAGTAGCTGCTCCTGGCCGGAGCTGGGCTGCCAGCCGAGTTCTTGCCAGAGGGCGTTGCCGGTGAGGGTGGGGGCCATCCAGCCTGGCAGTGGGGTTGTGATCTCTAGGATCCCGCAGAACGGATCTCCCCGCCGGATCTCGCAGTCCCGCTTCCCTCGCCGCTGCCGTCTCCTTGGCCAGCTCCTCTTCCAGCCCACCACCCAGCTCGCCATCCAGCTCCCGGCCCAGCCACTACGCGCTGCTGCAGGTGCCGGAGACGGCCTCCCGCCAGGAGCTGCGCCAGGCCTTCCGCGGGTTGAGCAAGCGGTATCACCCCGACACCACCATCTTGCCGGCAGCCGAAGCGGCCGCTGCCTTTCAGCGCCTGCAACAGGCCTATGCGGTGCTCAGCGATCCTGTTTTGCGCCAGCGTTACGACGCCCAGCTCCATCCCTCCCCAGCACCGCTGCCGCCATCCCCGCCGCCGCTGGCGGGTGATGTCCCTCGGCCGACCTCGGTGCGTCGGGATCTCTCCGGCGGGGAGTGGTTAGCCCTGCTGCTGCTGGGGTTTGCCCTGGTGCTGAGCCTGGTGCTTGGGGTGGGTGTGGCCTGGATGCGCGGCGCCGAGCTGGTGCAGTGGCCCAGTTGGTGGACGCAGGCGCAGGCCGCGAATGCCACCGGCTCCATGACAGGGTTGGTGCCATGACCGAGTTGCCCAGCCCCCAGACCCCGCTGTATCACCATCCCCTTCCGGCCCTGGAGCTCTGGCTGGAGCAGTTGGGTGCCCGGCGCCAGCGGGCCAACTCCTGCCTCTGGGACCTGCATCGTCCCGATTGGAGCGCCCTGGTGGAACTGGAGGTGGAGGAACTCAAAGTGAGCTGGCACCGCGACGGCGAAGTGTCGGTGCGCCACTTTCCCTATGGCCTGTCGCGGGCGGATGCCGAAGCGGTGATCCTGGCCGGTCCTTAGGGGTCCAGCGCTTTCTCTGATCCGTTCCGGGGGCAGGCCCACGCTCGGTGATAGAGGTCAGCGCCAGAGCTCAGCGGCAGATGTCACTGCGGCGCTCGCTGGCCGTGGACACGGGTCCGCAATTGACCCAGCGCACCAGCGAATCCTCCACGTCGGTGAACAGCACCAACACACCGCCGCACAACAGCACCAGCACGCCACTCACCAGCCAGTGTTGTTTGGTCATCGTTGTTGGATCATCCAGGTTGCGTGCTCATCGGTGTTGGGTCCTCACCGGTGGGCTGCTACTGCACTTCTGAAACTATCGCCCAGCCGTTGGATCTGCCATTGGCGGGCCAGTTCCACGGCTGTGAGGGGCTCCAGCGGCGGCAATTGGGCCAGCACGGGCGTCTGGGCCAGGGCGGTCAGCGTGCCGGGGTTGTCGGGGTGGAGCGGGCCGTTGAGCACCAGGCCCAGCAGCGGAATGCCGCGGCGGCGCAGGGCTTCCACCGATAGCAGGGTGTGGTTGAGGGTGCCCAGGCCGCTGCGGGCCACCAGCAGCACCGGCAGCCCCCAGGCGGCCAGCTGCTCGATCTGCAGCCAGTCGCGGCGCAGCGGCACCAGCAGCCCGCCAGCGGTCTCCACTACCAGTGGCCCGTCGACCGCTGGCAGGGCCAGTCGGGCCGGGTCGATCGTGATGCCCTCCTGCTCGGCGGCCCAATGGGGCGACACCGGCGTCCGCAGTCGGTAGGCCTCCGGCAGCAGCCGTTCGGCCGGTAGCTGCAGCAGGGCCTGCAGCCGACCGCTGTCGCCGCCCCCCTCGAGGCCGCTCTGCACGGGCTTCCAGTAGTGGGCTCCCAGGCCCTGCACCACCAGAGCACTCACCACCGTTTTGCCGACATCGGTGTCGGTGCCGCAGATCACCAGCTGGGGGTGGCGGTGGTTCATGGGCTGGGGGCTGGGTTGGGGCGTTGGCCTAGCAGCAGCAACACCTCCCAGCTGACGTGGCCGTCGCTGGGCCAGCAGTCGAGCAGCCGGCGCAGTTGGGCTGAGCTCAGGCGGCCCGAGCGGCTGGTGCCTGCTCCGAGGGTTTTCAGCTGCTGCAGGAAGCCCAGGCCGCTGCCGTAGCCGCGGCTGAACGGCAGGCGGCGGCAGTGGTGCAGGCGCAGCCCCCCTTGGGCGGTGGCGGCCAGTAGCGCTTCGGCATCGGGCAGATCCAGGGCCGTGCAGGGCACGCCGGCAGCGGCGGCGGCGCGGTGCCACTGGGGGAAGCTGCCGCTGGTGGGCACAGCCACTGCCAGCCAGCCGCCCGGCCGCAACTGGCCGCACCAGTGCCGCAGTTGGCGGGCGGGATCGTCGAGCCACTGCAGGGCAAAGCTGGAGGTGAGCAGGGAGGCGTGCTGCAGCTGCTCGGGCAGGGGCCGGTTGAGGTCCCACACCAGGTGGTTGCTGGGGGCAGCCAGGGGGTTGTGGGCTAGCAGCGCGGGGCAGAGATCCAGCTGCAGCAGGGGTTGGTGGTCGCCCTGGTGGCGCAGGGCCTGCCCCACCAGCCCACTGCCGGCGCCCAGGTCGGCCCGCGGACCGTCGGGCAGGGGCAGCGCTCGGCAGAGGTGGGCCAGGCGCCAGGCCACCCCCTGCTGCAGCCGGGCCTGCTGGGTGTAGTGGTGGGCCTGCCGCGCGAAGCGGGCGCTCACCTGGTGGCTGAAGGCTGGGCTGGGGGCGGCAGCTGGGCTCATGCCAGGGCCTCGATCCAGCTGCACACCAGGGGCATCAACGCCGGGCTCAGCAGGCAGTGCCCCACCCCGGCCAGGCTGAGCCGGTCGGCGGCGGGCAGGGCGTCGCGCAGCAGCGCGCGCGCCTCGGGCACCACGATCTGGTCGGCGCCCCCCTCCACGATCAACACCCGGGCATGGGCCGGAAACGCCGGGGGCAGGCCGGCGGTGGCGGCCAGCAGGGCCAGGTCTTGCGCCAACCGTTGCCGACCGGCTTCGCTCAGGGGGGCCGCGGTGATGCCAGGCGGCAGCAGGCTGGCGGATTGGGGGGCTGCCGCCCGCTCCAGAAAGCTCTCCAGCATGGCGCCGGCCCGGGCGGAGGCCAGCTGCTCGGCCATGGCCGCCACCGCGGTGCGCAGTCGGCGTCCGCTGGGGCCCTCTGGCACGAAGCGGCCGAAGCTGGCCAGCAGCACCACCGCGTCGGCTTGCTCCAGCACGGCGGGCGGCACCAGATGGGGGCCGAGCGAGTGGGCGATCAGCACCCGCGGCCCAGCTCCCTGCTGCCAGGCCACAGCTTTGGGGGGCTGCTGTCCGTAGCCCCGTTCGCCGCACTGCCAGCCCCAGCTGCGCTGCTGCCAGGCGGCCTGGAACGGTTCCCAGCCCTGGGCATCGCCGGCCCAGCCGTGCATGGCGATCACCTGCATGGTGGGTCTCCCAGGGCGGCCAGCAACCGCCCCAATGTGCCGGCTGGCAAGTCGTGACGCAGCACCAACCGCAGGCGCGCCGTGCCCTCCGGCACGGTGGGCGGGCGGATCGCCACGCTCAACAGTCCGGCGGCCTCCAGCCGGTGTTGCAGGGCCAGGGCGGCGTGGTCGTCGCCCACCAGCAGCGGCAGGATCGGCCCCACCCCGGCGGGACGGGGCCAGCCCGCGGCCTCCAGGGCGGTGCGCCAGCGCTCGGCTCGTTGCAGCAGCGCCGGGCCATGGGGCTCGGCCTGGATCTGGTGCAGGGCGGCCAGGGCGCCGGCGGCCAGGGGCGGAGCCAGGGCGGTGGTGTAGCGGAAGGGTCCGCTGAACTGCAGCAGCCACTCCATCACCAGGGTGTCGCCAGCCAGAAACGCCCCGCCGCTGCCGAAGGCTTTGCCGAAGGTGCCGCTGATCAGGGCGATCTCCGGCTGGCCCCCTTCCCCATTGAGGCCATAGCCCAGCCCCCGTCCGCCGGGGCCCAGCACCCCGAGGGCATGGGCTTCATCGAGCAGCAGCGCGGCGCCGTGGCCAGCGCACAGGGCCGCCAGGGCGGTCACATCCGGGCTGGTGCCCTCCATCGAGAACAGGCTTTCGCTCAGCACCAGCAGCCGTTGGCTGGGACGCTCCTGCCTGGCGGTCTGGAGCCGCCGGTGCAGATCGGCCAGGTCGTTGTGGCTAAAGCGCTGCAGCCCGGCGCCGCTGGCCCGCACCCCGCTGAGCAGGGACTGGTGAATGTGTCGATCGGCCAGCACCAGGCTGTGGCGATCCGCGAAGGCGGCCACCGCTGCCAGGTTGGCCTGGAAGCCACTGGGAAACAGCAGCACCCGCTCGCGGCCGAGCCAGCGCGCCAGGGCTGTTTCCAATGCGGCATGCACCGGCCGGCTGCCGCACACCAGCCTTGAGGCGCCGGCGCCCACGCCCTCCCCCGCGGCGGCGGCCTGGGCCGCGGCCACCAGGGCGGGGTGGCGGCTCAGGCTGAGGTAGTCGTTGCTGGCCAGATCGAGCAGGGGGGCTGCGGCGCTGGTTCGGAAGGCAGCGGCGGCCTCAGCGGGCTCAAGGCAGCGCAGGGCGCGCCGGCGCTGCTCGGGAAGGCCCGCGAGTTGGCGCTGCAGCTCCTGCCGCCAGTGGGCGGCCGGGGCGCTGCTCCCTGATGAGCTCGATCCCAATGACCCGACCGCAGTGGCCAAACGCTAGATCGCGCCTGGGACAGGGCGGGCACTAACGGCTTGAACGTGCCCACAGCTCTGTTCGTGCCCGTGCTGTGGCGCTCCGCGGCCGCCGGGCAGATCTTCTCCAAGGTCTTTTCAATGTGTTGAACGTTCTGTTTCACAAACGCAAATCGCCTCCAACAACCCCCAGATCCCCCGTGCGTGCAGCCCTCTCCCTTCCGAAGTCCCTCTCCGCCGGCCGGCACCTGGGGGTGCGGCTGGATCCTGAGCTGGAGGCGAGTCTGCAGCTGGTGGCGGCTCAGACCGGTTCCAGCGTCAGCGCCTGCGTGCGCCGTGCCTTGCGGCTGTATCTGCGTCCGTTTCGCGATGGCGAGGAGTGTCGCCGTCAGTCGCGCCTGGTGGCGCGCTGGGAGGCCTGTGATGCGCAGCTGGCTCGGGCTGCCCCGCTGGAGCGATTGGACCCCATGACGGCCCCTAAGACCCAACCCCAACGGCAGCCTGTGATCCCCTTGCGCCGTGGGGCGGTGGTGCAGCTGGGTAATCCTGCGGCGAGTGGTGATCCGCAGCGGCGGCTGGCCGTGGTGGTGCAGGCCGATCGCTGGCTGGGCGACCATCCGAGCCTCACCTGCTGTCCGCTCACCACCCGGATGCTGGAGGCCCCGCTGCTGCGCTTGTTCCTGGAGCCCTCGGCGGTCAATGGCCTGCCGCGGCCAGCCCAGCTGATGGTGGACAAGCTGTTCACGGCATCGCGGCTCCAGGTGCGCGCGCTGCTGGGGCTGTTGCAGGGGGAGGAGATGGCCCGGCTGGAACGGGCGCTGCGCCAGTGGCTGGAGTTGGCCTGAGCCGGATCACCCCCGTGCCGGCCACCGGTGCGCAGCGCGCAAGGCTGCGGCCCTCAGCCGGGGCCCATAGGATCACTTCATGCCCCAGTCTGCGCCGGTGTCTGCAGCCCTCGATCCGGCGGCAATTTTTCCCTTTCCGCTCGACGACTTCCAGTTGGAGGCGATCGATGCCCTCAACCAGGGCCACTCGGTGGTGGTGAGCGCTCCGACGGGTTCGGGCAAGACGCTGGTGGGCGAATACGCCATCTACCGCGCCCTGGCCCACGGCCAGAAGGTGTTTTACACCACGCCGTTGAAGGCGCTCTCCAACCAGAAGCTGCGCGATTTCCGCGCGCAGTTTGGCGCCGACAAGGTGGGCTTGCTCACCGGCGACCTCAGCCTCAACCGTGAGGCCCAGGTGGTGGTGATGACCACCGAGATCTTCCGCAACATGCTCTATGCGGAAGTGGATGGGGGAGACGATCCGCTCGAGGGCGTGGAGGCGGTGGTGCTCGATGAGTGCCACTACATGAACGACTCCCAGCGGGGCACCGTCTGGGAGGAATCGATCATTCACTGCCCGCCGCCGGTGCAGCTGGTGGCCCTCTCGGCCACGGTGGCCAATGCCGGCCAGCTCACCGATTGGATCGAGCGGGTGCACGGCCCCACCCGCCTGGTGTTCAGCGACCACCGGCCGGTGCCGCTCGCGTTCAGCTTCTGCAGTGCCAAGGGCCTGCACCCCCTGCTCAACGAGGAGGGCACCGGGCTCCATCCCAACTGCAAGGTGTGGCGGGCCCCCAAGGGCAGCCACCGCAAGGGCCCGAAAACGCCCAAGCCGCCCCAGCCCGAGGCGCCGCCGCTTGGCTTTGTGGTGGCCCAGATGGCCGAGCGCGAGATGCTGCCCGCCATCTATTTCATCTTCAGCCGCCGCGGCTGCGACAAGGGGGTCAAGGAGCTGGGTAAGGCCAATCTGGTGACCCCGGCGGAGCAGGCACGCATCAAGGCCCGGCTCGACGTCTTTGTGGCGGCCACCCCCGAGGCGGTGCGGGAGGGCGGCCACGCCGAGGCGCTGCTGCGGGGCATCGCCGCCCACCACGCCGGCGTGCTGCCGGCGTGGAAGGAATTGATCGAGGAGCTGTTCCAGCAGGGCTTGATCAAGGTGGTGTTCGCCACCGAAACCCTGGCCGCCGGCATTAACATGCCGGCCCGCACCACGGTGATCTCGGCGCTGTCCAAGCGCACCGAGCGGGGCCACCGGGCACTGATGGGCAGTGAATTCCTGCAGATGGCCGGCCGGGCTGGCCGCAGGGGGCTCGATTCCCAGGGCTACGTGGTGACGGTGCAGAGCCGCTTCGAGGGGGTGCGGGAGGCGGGCCAGCTGGCCACGGCGCCTGCTGATCCGCTGGTGAGCCAGTTCACCCCCAGCTACGGCATGGTGCTCAACCTGCTGCAGCGCTACGACCTGGCCAAGGCCAAGGAGCTGGTGGAGCGCAGCTTCGGCCGCTATTTGGCCACTTTGGATCTGGCCGAAGACGAAGCCCGGATCGCCCAGCTGATGCAGCAGCTGGAAGGCCTGGAAGATGGCTCGGGCGAGGTGCCCTGGGACGACTTCGAGGACTACGAGAAACAGCGGGGGCACCTGCGCGAGGAGCGCCGCATCCTGCGGATCCTGCAGCAGCAGGCCGAGGAAACCCTCGCCCATGAGCTCACCCTGGCCCTGCAGTTCGCTAGCGAAGGCACCCTGGTGAGCCTTAAGGCCCCCCAGCTGCGCGGCCGGGTGACGCCGGCGGTCATCGTCGAGAAGGTCAAGGGGCCGGGCCAGTTCCCCCTGCTGCTCTGCCTCACCGACGACAACGTGTGGCTGCTGCTGCCCTGCGGCGCCGTGGTGGCCCTGCATGCTGAGCTCAGCTGCCTGCAGGTGGGTCAGGTGGAGGCGCCCGAGCTGCGCCATGCCGGCGAGTTGCGCCACGGCGACCAGGCCAGCGGCGGCCTGGCCCTGGCGGTGGCTCACATGGCCAGCCGCCACGACATGGTCACCCCCCAGTACGACCTGGCGGGCGAGGTGCAGGCCCACGCCCAGCTGGTGCACGACCTGGAGGAGCAGCTGGAGCTGCATCCGGCCCACCGTTGGGGTGACCGCCGCCAGCTCAAGAAGCATCGCCGGCGCATGGAGGAGCTGCAGCTGGAGATCGACGAGCGCCAGCGGCTGCTGCACTTCCGCTCCAACCGCCACTGGGACACCTTCCTGGCCCTGATCGAGGTGCTGCGCTTCTTCGGGGCCCTGGCGGGGGCCGATGGGCTCGAGCCCACCGAGGTGGGCCGCACCGTGGCGGCCCTGCGCGGCGACAACGAGCTGTGGCTGGGGCTGGCCTTGATGAGTGGCCACCTCGATGAGCTCGATCCGCCCCAGCTGGCGGCGGTGTTTGAGGCGATCTCTACCGAGGTCAACCGGCCCGATCTCTGGTGCGGCTTCCCGCCGCCACCAGCTGCCGAGGAGGCCCTGCACGATCTGCGCGGCCTGCGCCGGGAGCTGGAGCGCCAGCAGGAGCGCGCCAAGGTGACCTTCCCGCTGTGGTGGGAGCCCGAGCTCACCGGCCTGGTGCACGCCTGGGCTAAGGGGGCCAGCTGGAGCGATGTGATCGCCAACACCTCCCTCGACGAAGGCGATGTGGTGCGGATCCTGCGCCGCACGGTGGACCTGCTGGCCCAGGTGCCCTACTGCGAAGCGATCAGCGAGCAGCTGCGCACCAAAGCCCGCGCCGCCCTGAAGGCGATCAACCGCTTCCCGGTGTGCGAGATCGAGGACTTACTGGCCAGCGGCAATGGCCAGTTGGATCCGGCCACCGAACGCCCCCAGCCCTGAGGTTGCTGGGCACGAATCCATGATCAACCCCGCCCGCATCCGCATCATCGCCGTCGGCAAGGTGCGCAAGGGCTGGGTGCAGGAGGGGGTCGCTCTCTACCGCAAGCGCCTGCCAGGACTGGTGATCACGGAGCTCAAGGACTCCACGATGGCGAAGGAAGCTGAGGCGATCACGGCGGCCCTCCAAGCCGATGAACGGCTGGTGGTGCTCACCGAAGAGGGCCGCAGCGTCGATTCGCTCAGCTTCGCCGAGCAGCTGCGCGATTCAGGCTCGGATCGCCTCGCCTTCGTGATCGGCGGCGCCGATGGGCTGGAGCCCTGGCTCAAGGCCAGAGCCAGCTGGCGCCTCAGCCTCTCGCCGATGACATTCCCCCACGAGCTGGCCCGCCTGCTGCTGCTGGAGCAGCTCTATCGCGCCACGTCCATCCTCCAGGGTGGCCCTTATCACAAGGCTTAGTTGCGCCGCTCTGTCGTGATCGTCAGGCTGCGGATGCGTGGCGACCCTGCGGCGATCCCAGGGAGAAGGCGCGGCAACGGTTCGGGATTGGCTGGCACGGGCTCAGGCTGTGGAGGCCGAGACCGAACGATGTCGAGCAGCAATGGCTCCTTCCAGCTCATCTCTCCAGGGTTTGCCGATGGGGGCAGGCTTCCTTCGATCCACTGTGCCGATGGCCTGAACCTCTCCCCCGCCGCTGCGCTGGCACGGAGCACCGAGCTCCACCGTCAGCTTTGCGCTGGTTCTGGAGGATCCCGATGCGCCAGGGGGCACCTGGGTGCAGTGGGTGCTGTTCAACCTCCCGGCGGAGCACCAGGGCCTTCCGGCCGGCCTGGATCGGGCACCCCAGCTTCCCAGCGGCGCCTGCCACGGTGCCTGTTGGGGCGTCGCCGACTTCCATCGCATCGGCTACCAGGGGCCGGAGCCGCCACTGGGGCAGACCCATCGCTACATCTTCAGCCTGTTTGCTCTCGACACCAGCCTGGATCTGGAGCCTGGCATCACGGTGGCGCAGCTCCAGCAGGCCATGGACGGCCATCAGCTGGCCACGGCCCAGCTCACGGGGCTCTACAGCCGCTAGTGCTGCGCCGTTATGGCGCACAGCGCCGAGACGCTCAAACCCCCAGCCGCTCCCAGATCACGCCCAGGTTCTCCTGGTGCAGGTCGGTGGAGAAGCAGTCGGCCAGCTGCTCGGGGCTGAGGCGGCTGGTCACCTCACCGTCGGCCTCGAGGTTGGCGCGGAAGTTGCCCCCCTCGTTGTTCCAGGCGGTGTGGGCGTTGCGCTGCACGATCCGGTAGGCGTCTTCGCGGTTGATGCCGCTCTCCACCAAGGCCAGCAGCACCCGCTGGCTGAACACCACGCCGCCATACACATTCATGTTGCGGGCCATGTTCTCGGGGTAGACCCCCAGACCCTTCACCACGTCGGTCATCTCCCGCAGCATGAAGTGGAGCGTCGCCGAGCAGTCAGGCAGCATCATGCGCTCCACGGAGCTGTGGCTGATGTCGCGTTCGTGCCAGAGGGCGCAGTTTTCCAGGGCCGCCACCACGTAGCTGCGCAGCACCCGCGCCAGGCCGCTGATGCGCTCGCTGCGGATCGGGTTGCGCTTGTGGGGCATGGCCGAGCTGCCCTTCTGTCCCTTGGCGAAGTTCTCTTCCACCTCGAGCACATCGGTGCGCTGCAGGTTGCGGATCTCGGTGGAGAAGCGCTCCAGGGCGGCGCCCACTAGGGCGAGCGTTTGCACGTATTCAGCGTGGCGATCCCTGGAGATCACCTGGGTGCTGGCCGTATCCGGCTCGAGGCCGAGCTTGGCGCAGGCGATTGCCTCCACCTGGGGGTCGGTGTTGGCGTAGGTGCCCATGGCACCGCTGATCTGGCCCACGCTCACCACCCGCTCCAGGCGCTCAAGGCGCTCCTGGTTGCGCTCCACCTCCGCCAGCCAGCCCGCCACCTTGAAGCCGAAGGTGATCGGCTCGCCGTGGATGGCGTGGGAGCGGCCGATCATCACCGTGCCCTTGTGGGCGCGGGCTAAAGCCCTGAGGGCGTCTGCGAGAGCGTCAAGCTCGGTGCGCAGCAGCTGCACCGAGGCCTTCAGTTGCAGTGCCAGGCCCGTGTCGAGCACATCGGAGCTGGTCATGCCCACGTGGATGTGGCGCCCGGCGTCACCCACGTGCTCGTTCACGTTGGTGAGAAAGGCGATCACGTCGTGGCGCACCTCGGCTTCGATCTCGAGGATGCGCTCCACGCTGAAGCTGGCCTTCTCCTTGATCGTGGCCACGGCCTCGGCGGGCACCCGACCCAGCTCGCAGTTGGCTTCGGTGGCGGCGATCTCCACATCCAGCCAGCTCTGGAACTTGGCTTCCTCGCTCCAGAGGTTGCCCATTTCGGGCAGGGTGTAACGCTCGATCAAGGCCGCGTTTGGCTCACGTCCAGACCAATGTATGGGTGCGTCCCCTGGGGACTGGTTAGGCCGCGGTTCTCAGGCCACCGCAGTCAGGCTGCCGCAGTCAGGCGCCGGTGCTCCACTTCCCAGTGCACCTGATGTCCCCAGGCCTGCTGGCGCACCCAGCAGCGGCCACCGCGGCAATGAATGAGTTGAAAGGGAGGTAAATCGGGCGGTTGGTTGCGCAGTTTGACGAAGCTGCCGGGGAAGAGCAGCTCCACCACGTTGTTGGCTGGTCTGGCGCGGCGGATCAGGGTGGCCATCGGTGCCGCCTCGAAGTTGGAGGCCATCCTCCGCTGGGTTTTGAGGCGCAGGCCGGCTTGCTTGGAATGTGTTTCGTTTGCGTTGTGGTTTGATCACAAAAGCGCGAGTGCCATGGCCCGCAAACAACGCCTGGATCTGGAGCTGGTGGCCCGCGGCTTGGCCGCCAGCCGTCAGCAGGCCCAGCAGCTGATTCGGGCCGGGAGGGTGCGGCTGGGCGATCGTGTGCTCGACAAGCCGGGCACGGAGGTGCTGCCGGAGGCGGAGCTGCTGGTGCAGCAGCCGCCCCGCTTCGTCTCCCGCGGCGGCGAGAAGCTGCTCGAGGCGCTGGCGTGCTTTCCGCTGGAGGTGGAGGGCCGCGTTTGCCTCGATGGCGGCATTTCCACCGGTGGCTTCAGCGACTGCCTGCTCCAGCACGGGGCCGCGCGCGTCTATGGCATTGATGTGGGCTACGGCCAAACCGCCTGGAGCCTGCGCAGCGATCCCCGGGTGGTGCTGCGCGAGCGCACCAACCTGCGCCACCTCAGCCCCGCAGACCTCTACGACCCGGAGGACCCTTTGCCCGACCTGGCGGTGGCCGATGTGTCGTTCATCTCCCTGGCCCTGGTGTTGCCGGCCCTGCTGGGATTGCTGCAGAGCGAGGTCCCTGTGGATCTGGTGCTGCTGGTCAAGCCCCAGTTCGAGGTGGGCAAGAGCCGAGTCGGTAAGGGCGGGGTCGTGCGCGATCCCGACGCCCACTGCGATGCGATTTCGGGGGTGATTGCGGCGGCCGGGGCGTTGGGGCTTGCGGCTTGCGGCCTGGTGGCGTCGCCGATCACTGGGCCGGCCGGCAACCACGAATACCTGTTGTGGTTACGGCGTTTGGGCGTTGTTCAACACGATGTTGCACAAACTGCAGAACTCGAACAGGCAAACCCCGAACAGGCAACCCCCGCTCCGCCAGCCACGGCGACCGTGGGCCCTGCTCAGATCAAAGCCCTGGTGGCCAGCACGCTGACCGCCAGGGCTCGAGGGGATGGCTGAACGGCGCTGGTGCCGACAAGCTCAGCTCAGATGGCGCCGCTGTCGCGGTCGCCGGTGCGGATGCGGATCACCGAGTCGATCGTGCTGACGAAGATCTTGCCGTCGCCGATTTCGCCGGTACGAGCCGCGTCCTGAACCGCTGAAACCACGGTGTCGACTTTGTCGTCGTCGACGACGATCTCCAGTTTCAGCTTCTGCAGGAACTCCACGGTGAATTCCGAGCCGCGGTAGCGCTCCACCTGGCCCTTCTGACGGCCAAATCCGCGCACCTCGCTCACGGTCATGCCCACGATCCCCGCGTTCACCAGCGCGATCTTGACGTCCTCGAGCTTGAAGGGACGAATGATGGCCTCAACTTTTTTCATGGGAACAGCTCGGGCTGAATAGAAGTCTCTCAGGAAATCCCTGCCGGTGGGAGGGAATGGCCCTATTAGGCCCGAGCTTTGCGGGGGTCGTCGTAGCGATTGTTACCGGCGGGGCGCTGGCATTGGGGGGCGGGGCGGGGCGCCGGCGTGGGTTCCAGGCACTTTCTAGGATTGCCATTCACGCTCTGCCGCTGGCCGGGCCGTTTCCCCTTTCCATGTCCTTCAGCTCCGCAGCTCCCGCCAGCTCTGATCGCACCCAAACGCCGCTCTACGGCGAGCGGGCCATCGCCGAGGCGGAGCTGATCTGCTTCGACAATCCCCGGCCCGGACGGCCTTACGAGATTTCGATCGAGCTGCCCGAGTTCACCTGCAAGTGCCCGTTTTCGGGCTACCCCGACTTCGCCGTGCTGCGCCTGCTGTACCAGCCCGGCCCCCGGGTGGTGGAGCTCAAGGCGATCAAGCTCTACGTGAACAGCTACCGCGACCGCTCCATCTCCCATGAGGAGGTGGCCAACCGCATTCTCGACGACCTGGTGGCCGCCACTGATCCCCAGTGGATGCAGCTGGAGGCCGACTTCCATCCCCGCGGCAATGTGCACACCGTGGTGCGGGTCAGCCACGGCACGCGGCTGCCCTGCTGACGGGCCACCTCAGAGCTGGCTCAGGAGCTGGGGTAGTTCGGCGGCAAAGCCGGTGAGGTTGCGGTTGCACAGCCCGGCCACGTGCAACTGGCCCTGCTGGCCGGGTTGCTCCTCGGCGATCGCCCAGAGCTGACGGGTGGCCAGCAGGCTGAGGCCTCCACCGGCCAGGGCGATGGCAAAGCCGGCATACACCAGGGGCACGCCCGGATCCCGCTTCAGCAGGATGCCGCTGGCGGGCAGCACGCTCTCCACCCGGATCGGCAGACCCTTCACCTCCACGGGCTCACCACCGGGGGCGATCTGGCTGAGCAAGCTGCCATCGGCGCCGTACACATCCACCGGCCCCTGCTCGCTGCTCAGGCTGAGCAGCACCGGCTCGCTGCCATCGGGCCGGGTTGGCAGCACCAGCCCCCACACCTGCTCGCCCAGCTGGGGAAAGCTCTGCAGCGGCAGTTGCAGCAGCGGACTCTTGCCCAGTTGCACCGTGATCGCCGCCAGGGCCCAGTCGGCCTGATAGAGGGTCACCCCCTCGAAGCGCAGCGGATGGTTGACGCTGATTTGCGCCTGCTTCAGCAGGCTGCCTTCGCTGCCATCGCCCTCGAGGATGCGCAGCTGGGATGTGAACTGCTCCGGTCGGCCGGCGGGATCCCGTTGGATGGCAAAGCGGTCGAGGGCCAGGGTGAGACGGCTGCTGCCGCGGCTGTCCATCAGCTCGAGGCTGCGGCCGGGAGCCAGGTATTGCTCGGCTCGCTGACCGCCCACGGCCCCCCAGGCGGCACCCAGCATCAACACCACCATGCCGGCATGCACGAGCATGGGGCCCACCCGGCCCAGCACCCCCTTGCGGGCCGCCAGGCGCCCGTCCTGAAGCTGGATCTGCCAACCCTGACGCTGCAGCAATTGGGCCAGGGTGTCCAGGCTGGAGTTGGGGTTTGGGGTGGCCAGGGTTTCGGCCACGCTCAATTTGCTGAGCTGGCGCGGGGAGCGGTAGTCGATCCAGCGCAGGGCGGCCTGCAGGGCGGGCCACTGGCGCCGCCAACTGCAGAGCAGCAGTGACAGGGCCAGCCAGGCCAGCAGCCCCAGAAACCAGCCGCTGGAATAGACATGGTCGAGCTGCAGCGCCATCACCCCATCGCCGCCCAGCAGGCCCAGCCAGGGTTGGGGGTCGTAAAGCCGGTGATAAAACTCGGCGGTTTCCTGCTGCGGGATGGCCGTGCCAACTCCGCTGGCGACGGCAATCACCAGCAGCAGCACAATCGCCAGGCGCAGATCGGAGATCCAGCCCAGCACCCGGGTGAAGCCTCTGATGGAGCTGGTCATCGCCAGTTGGCCACCAGGGTGAGGGCACCGGTGGTGACCAGCACCACGCCACTGATCGGCGGCACCCATTGACCCACCCGGCGCAGGCTGAGCAGATGCGGCAAGCTGGCGGCCGCGGTGCCCGCCAGCAGCAACGGCACCACCTGGCCCGCCCCGAAGCTGGTCAGCAGCAGCATCCCCACCAGGGGTTTGCCGTTTTGGGCCATCCAGGCCAGCAGCACCGCCAACACCGGCGTGGTGCAGGGGGTGGCCGCTAGCCCGAAGGCCAGGCCCGCAGCCATCGGCGCCAGTGGCGCCGGCACGCGGCGACGCCACACCTCCGGATCAGGGCCGGCGGGCAGGGGCACCTTCAGCAGCCCCAGCAGGTTGAGCCCCATCAGCAGGGCCAGCACCGCCACCACAGTGGGAATGAGGCCGGGAATCTGGCCGTAGATGCGACCCAGCAGCCCACTCACCAAGCCCAGCAGCACCAGGGCCGCCACAATCCCGCCGGCAAAGCTGAGGCTGCGCAGCCAGGGGGTTTGGCGCGGCAGCGCATCCTGGCTGGCTGATGCGCCAGTGTTCATTGCGCCACTGGCCGTTGCGCTGCTGAAGCCGGCCAGGTAGGCCAGGGTGACTGGCAACAGCGACAGCGAGCAGGGGCCCAGGCTGGTGAGCAGCCCGCCCGCAAACACCACAGCCACGGTGCCGGGTGAGGGGCTGGCCAGGGATTGCTGCAGCAGCGCCTCGCTGGTGCGGGCCCAGTCGGCCAGTTGGGGCCCAAGGCTGATCATGGGCTCAGCCTATCGGGCGGCTGCGGTGCGCCGGCGGCGAGGGGTGGGGGCGAGGCCGCCGGCTTCCAAGGAGCAGCGGATCAGCAGGCCGCACACCAGCAGGCTGGCCATCAGCGAGTTGCCGCCGTAGCTGATCAGCGGTAAGGGCAGGCCGGTGGTTGGCATGGCGCCACTGGCCACGGCGATGTTGAGGATCGACTGGCCCACCAGCAGGGTGGTGCAGCCGATGGCGATCAGGCGTTGCTGGTTGCTGCGGCAACTCAGGGCTACCCGCAGGCCCACAAAACCAAACAGCAGCAGAAACAGCAGCAGCACCGCCGATCCCACAAAGCCAAATTCCTCGGCAAACACGGCGAAGATGAAATCAGTGCTCTGAATAGGCAGGTACTGCAGTTTCTGGGTGGATAGGCCAAAACCCTCCCCCAGAACGCCGCCAGAGCCGATGGCCATCAGGCTCTGCACCAACTGGTAGCCGTCGCCCTGGGCATCGCGCCAGGGATCGAGAAACGACACCACCCGCAGGCGCTGGTACTCGTTCACCAGGATGCTGGCACTGCCCAGGAGACCCCCGGCTCCGGCGGCCCCCAGCAGCAGGGGTAGGGAGAGGCCGCTGGCCAGCGCCATCAGCCAGAGCAGCAGGCCGGAAAGGGCGGCGGTGCTGAGGTTGGGCTGCTTGAGGATCAGCAAAATCAGCGCCCCGAACACCCCAAGCCACAGCAGCTTCTGATCGCCGCCGATGCGCTTCCAGTGGGCAAACAGAGCCGCCCCCTGCAGCACCAGGAAGGGCTTCACCAATTCCGACGGTTGCAGCTGGACTGGACCGACCACCAGCCAGCGGCTCGCTCCATTGACGGTGCTGCCGACCACCAGGGTGGCTGCAATCATCACGATGCCAACCCAGAGCCCCAGGGGGGCGAGGTGCAGCCAGCGCCGCAGGCTGGTGCGCAGGCCGAGCCAGAGCAGGCCCCAGCTGGCCACCATCCAGATGAGCTGGCGCTTGAGATAGAAGGCTCCATCGCCCATTTCCCGTTCCGCCACCCACCAGCTCGCTGAGGTGAGCACCAGCAATCCGATCACGCTCCAGAGCGCCACCATGCCCAGCAGCAGCCGCGCTTCTGCGGGCCACTGGTCCCAGGGCAGGGGCAACAGGCCTCCACCGCTGCTGCGGCTGAGGGAGGAGTCGCTGCTGGTGGTGTGGGGTGCGGTTCGGGCCAAGGCAAGGAGTAAGGAGTGCCGGAGCGGCACCATCCTGAGGCCCTATTGAGCCGTGTTTGGGTGGTGGTTGTCGAGCCCTGCGAGCCAATCAGTGCCCACCAAGTGCCCACTAAAAAAGCCCAGCGAATGCCGGGCATGTGGGAGTTGTGTGGCCAGACCGGCGAAGCTTGCCGGAACTCAGTTGCCGACGTTTTGTTGGCGACGGCCAGTGGCCAGTTCCACCTTGAGGATCTTGCCTCCCTGCTTCATGATTCGCTGTTGCTCAGCGAACCAGCTGTCATAGGGCACCCATTTGGTGAAATAGGTGTTCTGCAGCTCTCGCTGGGTGCGGCTTTTCTCCGGGCAGGGGATGCAGGCCGTGATCTTGAACAGACGCATGGTGGTGATCCTCGGGGTGTGCCGCTGGCAGGGGATCAGTTGCCCAGGCCGGAGCAGATGTAGTCGAAATACACTCCCATTTCACGGCCAGCATCCGGACCCACGAGGGCAGCCGTGGTTTCCTTCATGGCCTGGATCGACTGCACGGTGGCGCCGATGGGCACGCCCAGGGAGTTGTAGGTCTCCTTGAGGCCGTTGAGTACGCGCTCGTCGAGGATCGAGGTGTCACCCGCCAGCATGGCGTAGGTGGCATAGCGGAGGTAGTAGTCGAGGTCGCGGATGCAGGCCGCATAGCGACGGGTGGTGTACATGTTGCCGCCGGGACGGGTGATGTCCGAATACAGCAGCGACTTGGCCACGGCCTCTTTGATGATGGCTGAACCGTTGGCGCTGATGGTGGCAGCAGCCCGAACCCGCAGCTCACCGCTGGCGAAGTACTGCTCCAGGCGGCCCATGGCCGAACCGTCGAGGTATAGGCCCTGGACGTCGGCCTGGTTGATGACGTTGGTGATGGCGTCTTGCATGAATCCTGCTGAGTGCGAAGAGGCGGAGTGCGGAGAGGCAGTGTTGCTTTAGGAGAGGGCGCCGACGACGTAGTCGAAGTAGAAGCCAGCCTCTTCGGCGTCAGAGCCGGTGAGCAGGCCCATGGCGGTGTTCTTCATTTCCCGCACGGACTCAGCCATGGCGTCCAGGGGAGTGCCGAGGGAGCGATACATCTCCTTGGCGCCGATGATGCCGATCTCTTCGATGGGCGTCACGTCACCGGCGATGATCCCGTAGGTCACCAGGCGCAGGTAGTAGTCCATGTCGCGAAGGCACGAAGCGGTCATCTCCTCGCCGTAGGCGTTGCCGCCAGGGGAGATGACGTCGGGACGCCGCTGGAACAGGGCTCCGCCTGCGGTTTTCACGATGCGCTCGCGGCTCTCGCTAAGAACCTGAGCCACGCGAAGACGACGTTGACCAGCGCCCACGAAGGACTTGATCTGGTCGAGTTCGCCAGGGCTGAGGTAGCGGGCTTCGGCGTCCGCGTTGATGATCGAGTTGGAGACGATGCTCATGCAGTTCTGCCTCGAAACAAGCGGCCGCCTTGACGGAGACCGATATCCGGTGGGTAAGGGAATGATCGACTCGCGCCGATCGCCGAATCATTCTGCGCCAAGCCCCTGCGCCGCCCTTGGCAGCGGTAACAGTTCTTCACGGCGCTTCTGATTCGGAGATCCCTTGGGCCGCAATGCTTTTGGTCGATGTTGTTCATAGCAACCGACCGCAGCAATTGTTCATTGTTCAGTCGCCCTGATTGGGACACTTGTTTCACGGTGTGAATCAAAAGTTGTAGCAATTGATGTTTCTGAACATGAAAAAACCCCCCGAAGCAAATTCGGGAGGTGGGAGGTTTCATCGTGGCCCCGTTGGGCCCTGCCGATCGATTCAGATGGGGGCTTTCGGCCGAGGGGTGAGGCCGGCGTTGCCCCCATACAGCTCTGCGGTGCGGTTCACCGTGCTGAGGGGGATGCCATCGGCGGTTGCCAGTCCGCGCAGATAGGGAACGGTGTCCTGGCCAAAGGCTTGGCCATATTCTTCACTGCTGAGCAGGGCATCGATGGCCGCCTGTTGGCCGCGGCTGGCGCGGGTGGCCAGGAATGCACTCACTTCCTGGGGCTGGGCGGCCCGTCCGAGCAGGGCGAGGTAGGCGGCTGACGCGGCCCGAAGCGGCGCCATGCGGTTGAGGCGTTGCTGGAAGAGGTCGCTGCCAGCGATCTGGGTGACCAGTTCGGCCACGGTGAGCTGCTGGTTCCGGAATTGAGATTCCGCATCGCCCAGCCGCTCGGCGGCGAAGGGAACCCGGTTGAGCAGCTGCTTGTAGACGCTCTCCAAGGCCTCCTGAACTTGGGTTTCGTTGCTGGTGCGGCCCACCTGCACGGGCCTGCCAACGCTCTGGCGACGGCTGAAGCCAGGTTGAATCGCCTTGGCCATTGCGGCGCCAGGTTGGCTGGCGAGTCCGCTGGTCTGGCCGCTGCCCACGGAGGCCCGCCAGTTGCCGCTGATCGGGGTCCGCGTGCTGGGGGTGGTGGATGGGCTGCCGCCGGGCGTTGAGGTCCAGAAACCTGTTGTGGTGGCTGGGGCTTGGTTCCAGCGCCGGGTCGGCGCTGGTGCTTGGCGGATGCTGCCGGGGCCCTTGGGAATGGCCGTTGCCGGGGCTGCCATCGTTTCCCCACCGGCGATCTGGGCGCTCCATCCACCCATCACCACGCGGGGGCGATCGGCCAGGTTGCGCGACACCGTGTCAGTGGTGGTGCGCAGGGTCTGGGGAGAGGCCACATCAGGGCGTTTGCCCGGGGTGATGTCGGCATAGGCCGCCGCATTGAAGGGCCGGTTGAGGGCTGGCACCTGGCGCGCATTGCGATCGCCGGCGGTGATGAACCGCTCATAAGGAACGGTGTCCTCGCCGAAGCAATCGTTGTATTCCCGGCTGTTCAGCATCTTGTCGACGACGCCGTAGAAGCCCGAGCGGGCGGCCGTGTCGAAGTAGGCGTCGATTTCCCAACGCCCGAAGCTGGGGCGGCCCAGGATGCGGCGGTGCATCACCTCGATCGCTTTGGTGATGTAGAGGCCACTCCAGTAGCGGCGCCGGAAGGCGGTGGAGCGGGCCACCTGACGCACGAATTCGCGCAGGCTGATGTCGCCGTTTTCGAGCTTGATTTCCTCGACTTTGTTGCGTTCACCGGCATAGCCAGCGGTGCCGAGGATCTGCACGTACACCGCGTTGATCACCGCCTGGGTGCTGGCCTCGGTGCCGCGCACGCTGGGCTGACCGCCGCGGCGGGGCACGGAACTGCCGCCGGTGGCGATCTGCTGCAGCCGCACCACCTTCGGGCCCACGCGGCGAGGCATGGCCTTGCGGAACTGGACGCTGTCCATCTGGCCCGGCTGGGCCAAGCCGTTGCCGATCAGGATCCGACGGCTGTCGTAGCCGTAGGGCGCTGGGCGGGTGGCCACCGAAGCGGTGCCCGAGGGGAAAATGGCGCCGTAGTTGAGGGCCAGCGGGTCATTGCCGCCGCCGTAGACGTGCTGGTCGGGGAAGGGCTGGCGGTAGGAGGCGTAGAGGGTGACGTACTGGGGGGCACCTTCAAACGGTGCGCTGAAGCGGAACAGCTTGCGGTTGGAGCCCCAGCCGGCGCTTTCCTGGGCTTCTTCACCCAGATCCCGCAGGTAGGGCACGGTTTCCTCCCCGAACACCCGGGCGTACTCCATGGTGTTGATCAGGGCATCCACGAGGCCGTTGAGCCCCTGGGCGCTGACGATGTCGAAGTAGCGGGTGAACTCCTCGCGGGAGCTGATGCCCCGGCCGAGGAAGTGGCGGAAGGCCAGCTCGACGGCCCGGCTGTTGGAGAAGCGGCCGAAGAACTGCGTGCGGTACTCCTTGCTGTGGCCGAGGGCGCGGATGAACTCGCGCATCGACAGCTGGCCCTGGCGCACCTGGGTGGCCTCCACCGGGCAGGGCATCTGGCTGTAGGCCTTGGCGATGTCGCGCTCAAACACCTGGCGATAGGCGGCGCGGATCACCTCGGCTTTTTGGGCGCCACTGAGGCGCGGCCGCATGATGAAGCGCTGCTTGCCATCGGCCGCGAGGGCGTAGGTGGCCGGCAGCTGCAGGCCCTGATTCTCAGGGCTGCCGAGGCGCTGGCGGGTGGAGGGGGTGGGCACCTCCAGCTCGGCGATCAGCACATTGAAGTACTGAATCACCAGCTGGCGGGCCTGGGGATTGTCCTTGCAGAGGCCGGCGGCGGCGGCGCGCATCTCCTGCAGCGCCACATTGGTGGCGGCCAGGGAGCAGGCTTTCTCGAGCACGTCGCGCAGGCCGCGGGTGTTGACGGCCAGGATGCTGGGATCGCCAGCCACCAGGGCATAGCCCACGTAGCGCAGGAACCAGGCCATGTCGCGCAGCGATTTGCGCATCCGCTCGGTGCCGTAGCGGCCCACCGCGATCGGGCTGAAGCCGGTGGGCAGCACCACGCGCACGTCGGCATCGCCGCCGGCTCCCTCGAGCAGACGGGTGATCAGGTTGCCGCCGGAGCTGTCGGTGCCCTGGGCGAAGGTTTGCACCGAGCGCTGGAAGGCGGCCTGGTCGGCGGCGAGGGGCGTTTCATTGCCGCTGGCTTTAGCGGAAATGCTTAGGGGCGCATCCAGATAGGAGAGCGGCGTGCCGCCGGCAAAGATCCGGTTGGCCGCCTTGGCCACGATGAAGTCGGCATTTTCCGAGATCCGGCGCGCGGCCTCCAGCCGCTGCTGACCGCTCTGGAAGAAGGCCACCAAAGTGTCGAGTTCCCCGCCGTCGGGGAAGCGGTCCTGTTGCTCCGCCTGACGGACGCTGGAGAGCGGCAGGGTGTCGTAGCGCTGGGGGGAAACCCTGGTGCTGCCGCTGCTGGCGGTCACGGTCATTGACGAGAGCGAACCGGGCTGGGCCACGTTACGGCTGGCCCTCTGGGCCATCGCCAGGGCATGAACAAATGTTTGCAGCCGGTTCTTTGCAGCCGCTTCAGTCGCCGGGTTGTCGCGGGGGCACCGGCCCGTGAAAAGCTCGGCCGGTTGCCACTCAATCGTCCCGTGCCTGCCCCCGTGCCCGCCAGTGATGCCGCCACGCCGGTGGTGAGCGCCTTCTACGACCGCTTCCCCTATCCAGGCGATCCCCTCCAGGACGGCCCTCCGCCTGGATACAACTGGCGTTGGTGCGTTGACAGCGCCTGGGCCGCTGCCTTCGGTGCCCTTCCGTCCCGCTCCAGCAGCGGCCCGCGCAGCTGGCGGATCCTCGATGCCGGCTGCGGCACCGGCGTCAGCACCGACTACCTCTGCCATCTGAATCCCGGTTCCTCGGTGCTGGCGGTGGACATCAGTCCGGGCGCTCTTGAGGTGGCGAGCGAGCGCACCCGCCGCTCCGGTGCCGCAGCCCAGGTTCGCGAGCTGCGCATCGAGCAGCGCAGCCTGCTCGACCTGGCTGGGGAGGGTCCGTTCGACTACATCAATTCGGTGGGGGTGTTGCACCATCTGCGCCAGCCGGAAGCCGGCCTGCGGGCCTTGGCGGGGCTGCTGCGGCCCGGTGGCCTGCTCCATCTGTTTCTCTACGCCGACGGTGGTCGCTGGGAAATTCACCGCACCCAGCGCGCCCTGGCGCTGCTGGGGGCAGGAACAGGCGATGAAGGCCTCCGCCTGGGCCGGCAACTGCTGGCGGAGCTGCCCAGAACCAACCGGCTGCGGCGCTACCACGAGCAGCGCTGGGCCCTCGACACGACGGCCGATGCCAACTTCGCCGACATGTACCTCCACCCCCAGGAGACCAGTTACAACCTGGACCGCCTGATGGCCTTCGTGGCTGCAGCGGGTCTCGAGTTCGTCGGGTTCTCCAACCCGGAGGTGTGGGATCCGGCGCGGCTGCTGCAGGGGGACCTGCTGGAGCGGGCCCAGGCCCTCAGCCTTCGCGAACAGTGGACTCTGGTCGAGGAGCTTGACCCCGACATCAGTCACTTCGAGTTTTTCCTGAGCCAGGGTGCGGTCTGCCTCCCGGACTGGGGTGCCGATGCTGCCCTCCTGGCCGCCCGTGCTGAGGTCAACCGCTGCCTCTGGGGCTGGCCATCGACCAGTCTGATGGGCCCCGATCTGATGCCACTGAGCCTCAGCGCGGAGGCCTTCAGCCTGATGCGGGCCCTGGAGGCCGCCCCTGACCTGGCGATCGGCGAGATCGCCTTCGATGGCTCCCTCTCGCAGCGGCTTGCCGTGGCCCGCCAGTTGCTGGCGCAGCGCGTGTTGTTGCCAGTGCTCTGACCCACACGTGATAGATTCCGCGCGCCTTTTCAGGGGTTGAACGCGGTTGTCAGTTTCCCTCCCCTGCTCCTCCGTTCCCGACTCCGGGAGTGCCGCTCTGCCGGCCTCTTCCGTGAGCGTGGACCTGGAGCAGATGGTGGACGCCACCGCTACATCAATCCCTGTGGTGGTGGCACCTGTGGCGCACGATTGTGCCTCGGCCGACCCCAGCACCAGCGCTGATCCCAGCAATGGAATGGGCGATTACTTCCGGCTCCAACGGCGGTTGTTGCTGGCCACCCTGCTGCTCTCTGCAGCGGCCGTGGTCGTCACCGCCCTCGTCGGTTCCCTTGCCACGGCCTTCAGCCTGTTGGTGGGTGCCCTGGCTGGATTGCTCTACCTGTGGCTGTTGAGCCGCAGTGTCACCCGGCTGGGGGAAAACTCCCGCCGCCTGAGCAGGGCCCAGCTGCTCGTGCCGGTCGCTCTGGTGCTCGTCTCCACCAGGGTTCCCCAGCTCTCCACCCTGCCGGCCCTGTTGGGCTTCCTGCTCTACAAACCGGCGGTGATTCTTCAGGCCGTCTTCGACACCTGATCCCCACACCGTTCCGTCGCTCCGGCGACCCCGAACTCCCCTTCGCTGGCTCCGATGCCTCTTCTTCTCCCCTTTGCTGAACTGGAGGTTGGTCAACACCTCTACTGGCAACTCGGCAACCTCAAGATCCATGGCCAGGTCTTCCTGAGCTCGTGGGTTGTGATCGGTGCCCTTTTGGCCCTGGTGGTGGTCGGCACCCGCAAGTTGGAGCGTGATCCCCGCGGCACCCAGAATCTGCTCGAGTTCGTGTGGGATTACATCCGCGACCTCTCGCGCGAGCAGATCGGTGAGAAGGCCTACCGCGACTGGATGCCCTTCATCGGCACCCTGTTTCTGTTCATCTTCGTGAGCAACTGGGGCGGAGCCTTGGTGCCCTGGAAGCTGATCCACCTGCCCAGCGGCGAGCTCGGTGCTCCCACCGCCGACATCAACACCACGATTGCGTTGGCGCTGCTCGTGTCGCTGGCTTATTTCTATGCCGGCTTGAGCCGCAAGGGTCTGCGTTACTTCGAGTACTACGTGGAACCCACCCCGATCATGTTGCCGTTCAAGATCGTCGAGGATTTCACCAAGCCCCTGTCCCTCTCCTTCCGTCTCTTCGGCAACATCCTGGCCGACGAGTTGGTGGTGGCGGTGCTGGCGTTCCTGGTGCCCCTGATCGTGCCCCTGCCGGCCATGTTCCTGGGACTGTTCACCAGTGCCATTCAGGCCCTGATCTTCGCCACCCTTGCCGCCTACTACATCGGTGAGGCGGTGCACGAGGAGCATCACTAGGTGCGTTCACTCGGCAGGGTTGCTCCGGCGCTCTGCTAGATCTCCCTCGCGCAGGTCCGGATGCACCCCGGGCCCATTCCTTCGGGGATGTCCCAGGCGCAGGGTTTCAATCCCGGTCCACTACGCGCTGTCACGGCGCCTCCCATCCCCCACTCCACCATGGATTCCATCACCTCCGCTGCGTCTGTTGTGGCCGCTGGCCTGGCTGTCGGCCTCGGTGCCATCGGCCCCGGCATCGGTCAGGGCACCGCAGCTGGCGGCGCCGTTGAAGGCATTGCACGTCAGCCCGAAGCCGAAGGCAAGATCCGCGGCACCCTGCTGCTGTCCCTGGCCTTCATGGAAGCTCTCACCATCTACGGCCTCGTGGTCGCCCTGGTGCTGCTGTTCGCCAACCCCTTCGCCGGTTGATCGTTGCGTGAGTGGACGGAAGGTGGGGGCTTGAGCCCCTGCCCTCCCAGCCTCACGACCGCCCATCCCGCCCGATCGTTCCAGCGCCCTCGCCCCAATGACCAGCTGGCTTCTGCTCGCCGAAGCAGGTGTCCCGGAGGGAGGTCTGTTTGACCTCGACGCCACACTTCCGCTCATGGCGGTGCAGGTGGTGCTCCTCACCTTCATTCTGAATTCGTTGTTCTTCCGCCCCGTTGGCCGGGCTGTGGAGGACCGCGAGAGCTTCATTTCCACCAGTCGCGCCGATGCCAAGCAGAAGCTGGCTCAGGTTGAACGGCTTGAATCCGACCTCAAGGAGCAGCTCAAGGACGCGCGTCAGCAGTCCCAGAAGCTGATTCAGGAGGCGGAACAGGAAATGGATCGTCTCTACCGCGATGCCCTGGCGGCCGCTACAGCGGATGCCAATGCATCCCGGGAGCAGGCTCGCCGCGAGATCGATGCCGAGAGGGATCAGGCGATGACCCAGCTCAATAAGGATGCCGACAAGCTCGGTGACCTGATCGTGTCCCGCTTGCTGGCCACCTCATGACCCACCTGCTGCCTACCTTGCTCGCCAGTCACGGCGGTTTTGGTCTCAATCTCAACCTGTTTGAGACCAATATCATCAACCTGGCGATCGTCATTTTTGGCCTCTGGAAGTTTTTGCCCGGTTTCCTGGGCAGCATCCTTGAGCGCCGTCGCAACGCCATCCTGAGCGACCTTCAGGACGCTGAAGAGCGTCTGGCCTCCGCCACCGCGGCCCTGGCCCACGCCCAGCAGGACCTGGCCGCTGCTCAGCAGAAATCTGACCAGATCCGCGCTGATGGTCAGGCCCGCGCCCAGGCTCTGCGCCTGGAGAGCGAAAAGCGCACCATTGAGGAAATGGCGCGCCTGAAGCAGGGCGCCATGGCCGATCTCAGCGCTGAGGCGGCCCGGGTCACCGATCAGCTGCGTCGTGAGGCTGCCAACCGCGCCATCGCCAAGGCCCTCGCCACCCTTCCTGGGAAGCTCGATGCCGATGCCCAGGCGCGGTTGATCGATCAGTCCATCACGACTCTGGGGAAAGCCTGATGCCACTCCTCAACACGATTTCCACCCCCTACGCCGAAGCCCTGTTGCAGGTGGCTGAGTCGCGCAAGGAAACCGACACCGTGGCTGACCAGGCCAAGGGTGTGCTGGCGGTTCTCCAATCCAGCCCTGAACTGCGGGCAGCCCTCGCCTCTCCAGTGCTTGAGCCTGAGGCCAAGAAGGCGGCGTTGGCCACCCTGTTCAACGACCAGGTGACTCCCTCGCTGCAGAACCTGCTCAAGCTGCTGGCGGATCGTCAGCGCCTGCCCATGCTCGATGCGGTGCTGGCTCGTTTCCTTGAGCTCTACCGCGAGCTGCGCAACATCACCCTGGCCAAAGTCACCTCGGCCGCAGTGCTCACCGAAGAGCAACAGGCTGAGCTCAATCAAAAAGTGCAGGCGATCGCCGGTTCCAAGGCCGTGGAATTCGACCTCGCGGTCGATCCCAGCTTGATCGGTGGCTTCATCGTCAGCATGGGTTCCCAGGTGATCGACGCCAGCCTTTCCGGTCAGGTGCGCCGCCTCGGTCTGGCGCTGGCCCAGGTGAGCTAGCTCCGCTGCCAGTTCCGGCCCCTCGGTCACCCCTTCTCCGCTTCAACGCCTCCCCTTCCATCAGCTCCCCCTGTGGGGACTTCCTCCCATGGTTTCCATCCGCCCCGACGAGATCAGCGCCATCCTCAAGCAGCAGATTGAGGACTACGACAAGTCGGTCTCGGTCAGCAACGTCGGAACCGTGCTGCAGATCGGCGATGGTATCGCCCGTGTGTATGGCCTGCAGCAGGTGATGGCCGGCGAGCTGGTGCAGTTTGAAGACGGCACCGAAGGCATCGCCCTCAACCTGGAGGACGACAACGTCGGTGTGGTGCTGATGGGCGAAGGCCGCGGCATCCAGGAAGGCAGCACCGTGAAGGCCACCGGCAAGATCGCCGCCGTGCCCGTGGGCGACGCCATGCTCGGCCGGGTGGTGAATTCCCTCGGGCAGCCGATCGATGGCAAGGGCGACATCGCCACCACCGAAACCCGCCTGATCGAATCGATGGCGCCTGGGATCATCCAGCGCAAGTCGGTGCACGAGCCCATGCAAACGGGCATCACCGCCATCGACGCGATGATCCCCATCGGCCGCGGCCAGCGCGAACTGATCATCGGCGACCGCCAGACCGGCAAGACCGCCATCGCGATCGACACGATCATCAACCAGAAGGGTGAAGACGTCGTCTGCGTCTATGTGGCTGTGGGCCAGAAGGCCGCTTCCGTGGCCAACGTGGTGGAAGTGCTGCGCGAGAAAGGCGCCCTCGACTACACCATCGTGGTGGCCGCCAGTGCCTCCGAGTCGGCTGCCCTCCAATACCTGGCTCCTTACACCGGCGCAGCCCTGGCTGAGTCGTTCATGTACAAGGGCAAGGCCACTCTCGTCATCTACGACGACCTCACCAAGCAGGCCCAGGCCTACCGCCAGATGTCGCTGCTGCTGCGTCGTCCCCCCGGTCGTGAGGCCTATCCCGGCGACGTCTTCTACTGCCACAGCCGTCTGCTGGAGCGCGCCGCCAAGCTGAGCGATGCCATGGGCAAGGGTTCGATGACCGCCCTGCCGATCATTGAAACCCAGGCCGGTGACGTGTCGGCCTACATCCCCACCAACGTGATCTCGATCACCGATGGTCAGGTGTTCCTCAGCTCCGACCTGTTCAACTCCGGTCTGCGCCCCGCCATCAACGTGGGCATCTCGGTGAGCCGGGTGGGCGGTGCCGCCCAGACCAAGGCCATCAAGAAGATCGCCGGCACCCTCAAGCTCGAGCTAGCTCAGTTCGATGAGCTGGCAGCGTTTTCCCAGTTCGCCTCCGACCTCGACGCCGCTACCCAGCAGCAGCTGGCTCGCGGCAAGCGTCTGCGCGAGATCCTCAAGCAGCCCCAGTTCAGCCCCCTGATCCTGGCTGAGCAGGTCGCCGTGGTGTACGCCGGTGTGAAGGGCTTGATTGACGAAGTTCCCGTGGAGTCGGTCGTGCAGTTCTGCCGCGAGCTCCGCGACTACCTCAAGAGCAACAAGGCCGACTACATCTCCAAGCTGCAGACCGAGAAGCAACTCAGCGACGAAGCTGAGGCCATGCTGAAGGATGCGATCAACGAGGTGAAGTCGACCATGCTCGCCTCCGTTTGAGGAGGGGCAGTACCAATGGCAAACCTCAAAGACATCCGCGACCGAATCAGTTCGGTCAAGAACACCCGCAAGATCACCGAGGCCATGCGTCTGGTGGCGGCCGCCAAGGTGCGCCGTGCCCAGGAGCAGGTGCTGCGCAGCCGGCCCTTCGCCGACCGCCTTGCCCGCGTTCTGGAAAATCTCCAGTCGCGCATGCGCTTTGAAGATGCCGATGCTCCTTTGCTGGAGCAGCGCGACGTGGCCACCATCACCCTGATGGCGGTGACCGGTGATCGTGGACTGTGTGGTGGCTACAACGCCAACATCATCAAGCGCACCGAGCAGCGCGTTGCTGAGCTCAAGGGCCAGGGCTATGCCGTGGATCTGGTGTTGATCGGCCGCAAGGCGATCACCTACTTCCAGAATCGCGCCAGCCTCTACACGATCCGGGCCACCTTCACTGGCCTTGAGCAGGTGCCCAAGGCCAGTGAGGCCATGGGCATCGCCAACGAGCTGCTGGCTGAGTTCCTGTCTGGCACCACCGACCGGGTTGAGATCATCTTCACCAAGTTCATCAACCTGGTGAGCTCCAAGCCGGTCATCCAGACCCTGCTGCCCCTGGACCCCCAGGGCATTGCCATTCCGGAAGACGAGATCTTCCGTCTCACCACCAGGGATGGTCAGCTGGGTGTGGAAGTGGGTACCGCGGCCAATGTGCAGCCGAAGCTGCCGTCGGACATCGTGTTCGACCAGAGCCCGGATCAGCTGCTCAATTCGCTGCTGCCCCTGTATCTGGAAAACCAGTTGCTGCGCTCTCTTCAGGAAGCTGCTGCTTCAGAGCTCGCCAGTCGGATGACGGCCATGAACAACGCCAGCGACAACGCCAAGGCGCTCGCCAAGACCCTCACCCTCGACTACAACAAAGCCCGTCAGGCGGCCATCACCCAGGAGATCCTGGAAGTGGTCGGTGGCGCCGCCGCCATGGCCTGAGCTCAGCCTCTTCACGCTGCCGTCAGCGTTCCATCCCCGGACTCCCCGCCACCGTGTGGAGTCCGGGGATTTTTGTGCGCTGCTGCAGCTGAGATGCTGGAGCGGAATCCCTGTGCGTTGTGGAGGAGCCGATGCTCCAGCCGTTGCCTGCCGCTGCCGGGCTGGCGATCGAGCCCCTGTTTCCTCTGGCGCTCGGCCGGGTGCAGCTGTTGCCCGATCCGCTCGACACGGCCCTGCAGATTCAGGCGATGCATGGCCTCAGGGGTGAGGCTGGTTCCAATCCGGATCCAGGCTGCGCCTGGACGGGAGATCTCAACGGCGTGTGGCAGCTGCAGCGCCATCCCGTCTTTGCCCCCTTGATCGCCGTTCTTGCGGGTCACGCGCAGGCCTACCTGCAGCAGCTCGGCTTTGATCACGCCAAGACGGCCCTGCACATTCAGCGCTGCTGGCCGGTGCTCAGTGAGGCGGGGCAGGTGGTGGGACGGCACCACCACCCCAATGCCAATCTCAGTGCCATCTACTACCTCAATGGCGATGGCACCGGGCGCAACGGTTGTCTGCGCCTGTGGCCGCAGCGGCAGATCAATGAGCTGGTGCCGGGCATGGCTGTGGGGCACGGCGGCCCCCTCGCCCCCTCGCCCTGGACCGCTCCCTGGGTGGATGTGGCTCCCCAGGCTGGCCTGCTGCTGCTGTTCCCCAGCTGCCTGGATCACGCCGTGCTGCCCAACGAGGACCCCGACGATCTGCGCTGCTCCCTCAGCATCGATTTCGCTTTGAGCGCACCTGCCGCTGAGGCCGGAGCGACACCGCCGGAATATCTGGCCCCCCACCCCAGCCAGTGGCAGGAGTTGTGAGCCCGCCCGCCGGGTGCGTGGAGGCGGGCTGGGAAGATGGGGCATCGCAGCTCCGATCCGGCCCCTCCCGTGACCGATCCCCAGACCTTCACGATCACCGCCGCATTTGAAGGCGCCCAGCACACCTTCCCCTGCCGCAGCGACCAGACCGTGCTGGCTGCGGCCGAGGCGGCCGGCGTGCCCCTGCCCAGCTCCTGCTGTTCGGGGGTTTGTACCACCTGTGCGGCGCTGATCAGCGAGGGCAGCGTGCACCAGCCCGACGCCATGGGCGTCAAGGCCGAGCTGCAGCAGCAGGGGTACGCCTTGCTCTGCGTCTCCTTTCCCCTGGCGGATCTCAAGCTCCAGGCGGGGATGGAAGACGCCCTCTACGAAGCCCAGTTCGGCCAATACCAGAAGTGAGCAGCTCGGCGCTCAGCCTGCGCCCCGTTACCTTGCGTTTCCCCCGTGGCTCCGGCTCGTTGCGGGTCCAGATCGAAACCGCCCTGGCGGCTGAGGGGCAGCCGTTGCGCTGGGCCATCACCTCGGTGGAGCCGGCCGCTGCGTCCACGCCGGATGTGGTGCTGACGATTGAAGCGGTGGTGCTGGCATGACGGCCGCTCGCCCCCTGCCCACCCTGCTGGTGATTCCCACCGGCATCGGTTGTGAGCTCGGCGGCTACGCGGGCGATGCCCTACCCGTCGCCCGCTTGCTGGCGGCGGCCAGCGGCTGCCTGATCACCCACCCCAACGTGATGAACGGGGCGGCCCTCTACTGGAGCGACCCCCGCATCCACTACGTGGAGGGATCGGCCTTGGATCGCTTCGCCGCCGGGGCTCTGGCGTTGCAGCCGGTGCGCCGGCAGCGGGTGGGCTTGCTGCTCGATGCCGGTATTGAGGAGGAGTTGCGCTGGCGCCACCTGCAGGTGGCCGAGGGTTGTCGTGCCAGCCTGGGTTTGGAGATCGGCCCGGTGGTCAGCACCGATGCGCCCCTTGAAGTCTCCTTGCGCCAGGGGGCCAGCGGCGCCAGCTGGGGGCAGCTCGGCCGCCCCGACGCCCTGCTGCGGGCTGGCCGGCAGCTGCAGGCGGCTGGGGCCACGGCCATCGCCGTGGTGGCCCGCTTTCCGGAGGATCCCGGTAGTGAGGCCCTGGCGGCCTATCGCCAGGGCTCTGGCGTGGATGCCCTGGCCGGCGCCGAAGCGGTGATCAGCCATCTGCTCAGCCGGGAGCTGGGGATCCCCTGCGCCCATGCGCCGGCCCTCAGCCCGCTGCCGCTGGATCCCGATCTCGATCCGCGGGCGGCGGGGGAGGAATTGGGCTACACGTTTCTGGCCTGCGTGCTGGTCGGCTTGAGCCGGGCGCCCGATCTGGTGCCGCTGGCAGCTGGTGCGTCCGCGCCCTGGGCAGCGAGTGCAGACCTGCTGCAGATCGGTGACGTGGGGGCCGTGGTCGCACCCGCAGGAGCCCTCGGCGGTGCTGCCGTGCTGGCCTGCGCCGAGCGCGGCATTCCCGTGATCGCTGTGCACAACCCCTGTGTGCTGGCGGTCTCGGCCGAGGCCCTGGGGCTGGAGGTGCTGACGGCGGACAGTTATGCGGCAGCGGCGGGGTTGTTGGTGGCCCTGCGGGAGGGGATCAGCCCCGCCGCCCTGGAGCGGCCCCTGCCCCGCCTGCGCTAGTTACTGCAGGCAGGCCATCGGGTGCCGGGGGGTCACCCCCAGGGCCCTGGCCACGCCCGGGTGGCACACGGCCCCAGCCGCGGTGTTGAGGCCTGAGAGCAGCTCGGGGCGATCGGTGACGGCCTCCACCAGGCCCCGCCCGGCCATCACCAGGATGTAGGGCAGGGTGACGCTCACCAGAGCTTCGGTGGAGGTGTAGGGCACGGCGCCGGGCATGTTGCCGACGGCGTAGTGCTGCACGCCGTGGAGGGTGTGCACCGGATCGGTGTGGGTGGTCTCGCGGCTGGTGGCAATGCAGCCCCCCTGGTCGATCGCCACATCGACGATCACCGAGCCAGGCTGCATCTGCTGCACCAGCGCTTCACTCACCAGGGTGGGGGCGCGGCCGCCGGCGGTGAGCACGGCTCCGATCAGCAGGTCGGCCTCCGGCACCAGGCGTTCGATCAGGCTGCGGTTGCTCACCAGGCTCACCAGGCGCCCGCGGCGGTGGGGCTCAAGGCTGCGCAATTTCTGGGGCGAGCGGTCCAGCAGAAACACCTCCGCGTCCATCGCGGCGGCGATCCGGGCCGCATTCCAGCCCACACTGCCTGCCCCCAACACGACCACCCGGGCCGGCCGCACCCCGGTGCAGCCCCCCATCAGGATGCCGCGCCCGCCGTGGGGTTTTTCCAGCAGGTGGGCCCCCACCTGGGCGGCGATGCGGCCGGCGATCTCGCTCATCGGCGCCAGCAGGGGCAGGGAGCCGTCGTCGAGCTGCACCGTTTCGTAGGCCACCGCTGTGGTGCCGGCCGCCAGCAGGGCCCGGCCCACATCGGGATAGGCCGCCAGGTGCAGGTAGGTGAACAGCACCAGGTCGGGGCGCAGGAAGGCAAATTCCTCCGGCTGGGGCTCCTTCACCTTCACCACCAGGTGGGCGGCCCAGGCCTCCTCAGCGCTTACCAGCCGGGCGCCGGCAGCGGCAAACTGCCCATCTGTGAATCCCGCCCCCAGGCCAGCGCCGGACTGGATCCGCACCTCCATGCCCTGGTTCACCAGGTCGCCGGCGGCGTCTGGGGTGAGGGCCACCCGCTGCTCGTCGCGCTTGATTTCCGCTGGCACGCCGATGCTGGCCATTGGTGCCGTGTGGCCCGCGCCGGGGCTGGGGGCTGCCATGGATCAGCTGCGCAGAGGTTCCTCCAGATTGGCGGCGGCGATCGGCATGCGCCAGCCACTGCCAAACGACCGGCTGCCGATCTTGAGCAGGGGAGGGGCCTGGCGCCGCTTGAATTCGGCCCGGCGCAGCAGCGCCATCACCCGGTGGGCCAGCTCGGCCGGGGTGCCGTCGGCGATCAGCTCCTCCGGGCTTTGCAGGTGTTCGATGTAGCGGCGCAGGATCGGATCGAGCACGGCGTAATCGGGCAGCGAATCGCTGTCGCGCTGATCGGGGCGCAGCTCGGCGCTGGGGGGCTTTTCGCGGATGGCCTGCCCCACCAGCTCGCCATCGGCCGGCAGCCCCAGCTCGTGACGGCAGGGGCCGGCGGCCGGGCTGTCGAGCCAGTCGCAAAGGGCAAACACGGTGGTCTTGTAGAGGTCGCCGATCACCGCCAGGCCGCCGTTCATGTCGCCGTAGAGGGTGCAGTAGCCCACGGCCAGCTCGCTTTTGTTGCCGGTGGAGAGCAGCAACTGGCCCTTTTGGTTGGCCACCGCCATCAGCAGGGTGCCGCGGATGCGCGATTGCAGGTTTTCAGCGCTGAGCCCGGCGGGCGGGCCGGCCAGCACCGGCGTGAGGGCGGCGTCGAAGCCGGCCATCAGCGGCGCGATGGCCGCGATCTGGGTGGCCAGCCCCAGCCGGGCGGCCAGGGCCTGGGCGTCGCGCAGCGATCCCTCCGAGCTCCAGGGGGAGGGCATCAGCACACCCTGCACCCGCTCGGCCCCCAGGGCGGCGGCGGCGATCACGGCCACCAGGGCCGAATCGATGCCGCCGCTCAGCCCCAGCAGCGCAGCGTGAAAGCCGCATTTGCGGGCGTAGTCGGCCACGCCCAGCACCAGGGTGCGGAACAGCTGCTCGAGCGGCTCGGGCACCGGGGTGAGCAGGAGGGCATCCGGGTGGGGGGTGCTGGGGGCGGCGCAAGGTGCGGCATCCCAGGTCAACACCTGCTCGCGGCCACAGGCCAGCTGGCACACCACTCCACGACCCGCCTCCACTGCGCCACCGGCATCCGGCCCGCCCCTGGGATTCATCACGAAGCTGGCGCCATCGAACACCAGCTCGTCGTTGCCGCCCACCTGGTTGACGTAGACCACCGGGCAGCCCAACCGGGTGGCGGCACGGTGGGCCAGGCTCTGGCGCAGGGCCACTTTGGCCTGGCCAAAAGGGGACGCCGAGAGGTTGAGCAGCAGGTCGACGTGGTGCGGGAGCAATTCGGCGACGGGATCGGCTCCAGCCAGGCGGTGGCCCTGCAGCTCCTCCTCCACCCAGAGGTCTTCGCAGATCGTCAGGCCCAGGCGCCAGTGGCGGCCGCCCTGCTCCAGCTCGAGCAGGCTCGGCTCGCTGGCGGCGCAGAAGTAGCGCTGTTCGTCGAAGACGTCGTAGGTGGGCAGCAGCCGTTTGCGGGCCACCACCCGCCAGTTGCCGGCTTGCACCAGGGCCACGGCGTTGAACAGGTTGGGCAACGCCGCCGCGCCATTGGGTTCGGCGATGCCCACCAGCACGGCCAGCTGGGGCAGCTCCTCCGCTAGGGCGTCGGCCAGCTGCTGCAGCACAACGCCCTGCTGTGCGATCAGGCTCGGCCGCAGCAGCAGGTCGCGCGGCGGGTAGCCCCAGAGGGAGAGCTCGGGGGTGAGCACCAGGCTGGCCCCCTGGCCAGCGGCCTGGTGGCAGGCCGTCAAAATCCGCGCGCCGTTGCCCGCCAGGTCGCCCACCAGCGGATTGAGTTGGGCCAGGGCGAGGCGCATCAGGGGCTTTCGAGGCGGCGGTCGAGACGGCTTTCCAGGCGGCGGGTGTGGCTCGAGCGGGTTAGGCCATAGAGATTGTGCTCCAGCAGCAGCGGCACCAGGGCGGCGGGGATCTGGCTGGGGTCTGGGTTTTGGCGCACCGCCGAGCTGGCGGTGGCGGGCACCTCCAGGTTGAGGCTGATCACCCGGCCGCCGAGGGCCTCGAGCGCCTCCACGCTGCCGGCCTGCAGGGGCCAGCCGGCCCGGGGGGCGATGGCCAGCAGGCAGCGCTCCAGCACTGCCGGGGCCTGCTTCCAGCTGGGGATCTGGGGAGCCAGATCGCTGCCCACCACAAACACCAGCTCGCGGCCGGGCCAGCACGCCGCCGCGCGCTCCAGGGTGGTGATCGCCCACGGGCTGCTCAGCTCCTGCCGGTGGCTGAGCCGGGGGTTGCCGATGGCGGCCACCAGTTGGCCGAGCAGGGCCGCCCGCTGCTCCAGGGGCGCGCCGTGTTGCTTGAGCGGGTTGTCGCTGGCCCAGGTGGCCACGCGGGGATAGAGCTGCAGCAGCCCCTCCAGCAGGGCCTGGTGGCCGCGGGTGGGTGGATCGGCGCTGGTCCCGAACAGGGCGACCGACCCCTCTTCGGTCTTGACGGCCCCACTGCTCACGGCAGCAGGGCCTGCAGGTTGGCCGGTGGCTCGGGGCGATCGCCCAGCCACAGGCGCACCTGGGGATCGGTGCGGGCCAGGCGGCGCAGCAGGGCCCCGGGGCGGCCGCCCCGCTGGGCGCTCCGCAGCAGTTCGGCGGCCGCCAGCCGGCCCGTGAGCCGGGTGGTGTGCACGGCCAGGGCCGCCTGGGCCAGGGCCACCGGCGCGGCCGGCGCCAGGCTCAGCCCTCCAGTGAGGGGCGCCGCCACCAGCAGCAGCTGGCGCAGCGCCCCCAGCAGCAGCTGGATGCCGAGCTGGGCGCCCCCCAGCAGGGCGTTGTGGCCCGAAAGACGCCGCAGGAGCTGGCGGGCGCCGGCGCCATGCATGGGTAGGCCGTAGAGCTGGCAGAGCTGCAGCACCAGGGCCGTGTCGCAGGCCAGGCCGCCGGCCAGATCGAGCAGCACCAGCGGGTTGGCGGCCACACCCGTGGCTTTGAGGGCGGCGAAGCGGCCGATCAGGGATTGGGCGGCCTGGCGGCTGGCCCCCAGGCGCCAGCGCTGCAGGGCCTGGTGGAAGCGGTCGGCGGCGCCGAGGGCATTAAGGGCCAGCAGCAGCGGCCCGTGCTGCTCCAGCAGCTGCACCAAGGCCTGGCGCAGCGGCGCCACCCGGGGCGGCTGGGGGATGCTGCGCACCCGGCCATCGGCCAGCAGCTGGGGCAGGCGTGGCGCGGCAGCCACCGGAATCAGCTCCAGGTGCAGGGCCGCGGCGGGCAGGCGCCGCTGGATGCTGGCGATCAGCTCGGCTTGCTCCGCTGCGCTCCAGCAGTCGCAGCGGTTGAGCACCAGCAGCAGCGGCTTGCCGCTGGCCAGCAGGGGGGCGAGCGCATCGTGCTCGACGCTGGTGAGGTCGCCATCGAGCACCAGCAGCACCAGGTCGGCGCCCAGGGCCACCCGGGCGGCCAGCCGGGCCCGGGCTGCAGCGGCGATCTCATCGATGCCGGGGGTGTCCACCAGCTCCACCCGCTGCAGGCCTTCAATCGGCTGATCCCAGGCCCGGGCGGCCTGGTGGCGGGTGCAGCCATGGGCCACGTCGGTGGCGAAGGCCACCTCCCCCAGCAGGGCGTTGAGCAGGCTCGACTTGCCCACCCCCACCCGGCCGAACACGGCCACCCGCAGGCAGCGTTGGCGCAGGCGCTCCAGCTGGCGATCGAGGGCCTGGCGCTGGCCGGCCAGCTGGTTCTGTTCGCGGCCGCTGAGCTGCAGCTGGCGGCTCCACTGGTCCAGGAGCTGCTGGCAGCGCTCAGGGGTGGCGGGCACCGGAGTTTCGCCAGCGGTGGGCCTCATGGCCGGGCTCCCTCGGCGGCGGGTTGGGGCCGGCGCCACCAGCCCGCCAGCACGGCCAGCACCGCCTCAGCGCCGATCACCCCGACGAAGCCACCGAATTCATCCACCACCACCCGCACGCCGGTGCTGTTGCGGCGAAAGCCGGTGAGCAGCCGGTCAGCGCGGATCATTTCGGGCACGTAGTCGACCGGCTCGCTCAGGGAGGCAGCACTGCGGGCCCCGCCCCCCTGGAGCAGGGCTGTGAGCAGTTTCTCGCGGCTGGCCACCCCCAGCACCTCGTCGACTTCCTCACCCAGCACCACCCACCACTCGGCGTTCTGGGCCAGCAAGGCATCGCGCAGCTGATCCAGGCTGGCGGCCCCTTCCAGGGTGGGGGCCGCCACCCGTGGAGTCATCAGGTCGCGGGCGGTGAGGTCGTTGAGCTGGAACACCTTGGCGATCATCGCCGCCTCATCGGCTTCGATCTGGCCCTTCTGGGAGCCCAACCGGGCCAGCAGGCGGATCTCCTCCTCGTCGGTGCTGATCTCGTTTTCGGCGGTGATCGCCGGCAGCAGCTGCTCCAGCAGCAGCACCAGCGGCAGCATCAGTTGCGCCATCACTGCCAGGGCCGGTGCACTGCCCAGGGCCACCGGCAGGGCGAGGCGGCTGCCCAGGGCCTTGGGCAGGATCTCGCCCAGCAGGATCACCAGCACCGTGAGCCCCACCGAAAACAGCGGCAGGGCGATGCCTTCGATGCCGTGGCGGCTGAACACGGTGGCGGCATAGCCGCCCAACATCAGGCTGCCGAAGATGTTGAAGCCGTTGTTGGCGATCACCAGCACCGAGAGGGTGCGGCCCAGTCGCTGCCGCAGCTGCTCCAGGCGCCGGGCGCCGCGCACGGGGCGGCTGCGGGCCGCCAACTCATGCACCCGCACGGGGTTGACCGTGAGCAGGGCCGCTTCCACCCCCGAGCACAGGGCCGATCCGGCGATCACCACCACCACCAGCAGCGCCAGGGCGAGCAGGTCGTTCATTCCGCCGGATTACTGCTGGCCATGCCCCTATTCAATCGCCCCTGCCAACGCCTCTCGCCAACGTCTGCAGCGCCGACTGCTCCAGACTGGCGCCCAGCCAGGGCCCCCAGGCCGTCACCCATGCTCGATCTGTCGATCTTTGCCCAGCGGCGCACGCGCTTCTTCGAGCTGTTGGGTGAGGCGGCGGCGGTGATTCCGGCGGCGCCGCTCGTCACCCACCATGCCGACTGCGAGTGGCCCTTTCGGCAGAACAGCGACTTCTGGTACCTCACCGGTTTCGATGAACCGGACGCTGTGGCGCTGTTTCTGCCGCATCGGCCCGAGGGCGAGCGCTTCGTGTTGTTTGTGGCCCCCAAGGAGCCCAGCGCTGAGGTGTGGAATGGGTTCCGTTGGGGCACCGAAGGTGCGGTGGCTGCGTTTGGCGCCGATCTGGCCCATCCCCGCAGCGAACTGGAGCAGCGTCTGCCCCACTACCTGAAGGGCGCCGAGGGCATCGCCTTCCGCGTGGGCCGGCACCCCAAGGTGGAGCCGTTGGTGCTGGCGGCCTGGGCCGGTCAGCTCGATCGGGCCCCCCGCAGTGGCTCGGCCGCCTTTGGTCTGGTGGCCCCCTGCCCGCTGCTGCACGACCTGCGGCTGCGCAAGGCGCCCGAGGAGCTGGACCGCATGCGGGAGGCGGCGCGCATCTCTGCGGAAGCCCATGAGCTGGCCCGTCAGGTGGTGCGGCCCGGCCTCAACGAGCGCCAGGTGCAGGCGGTGATCGAGCAGCACTTCCTCGAGCAGGGGGCCCGCGGCCCGGCCTACGGCACGATCGTGGCCGGCGGCGACAACGCTTGCGTGCTGCACTACACCGCCAACAACGCCCCCCTGCGCGACGGCGATCTGCTGCTGATCGACGCCGGTTGCTCCCTGGGGGATTACTACAACGGAGATATCACCCGCACCTTCCCGGTGGGCGGCCGCTTCAGCGCTGAGCAGCGGGCCCTGTATGAGTTGGTGCTGGCGGCCCAGGAAGCGGCGGTGGCCTCCGTGGCGCCGGGGTTCAGCGCCGAGGGCGTGCATGACACGGCCGTGCGGGTGCTGGTGGCCGGACTGCTCGACCTGGGCCTGTTGGCCGGCTCGGTGGATGGGGTGATCGAGCAGGGGGCCTACCGCCACCTCTACATGCACCGCACGGGCCACTGGCTCGGGCTCGACGTCCACGACGTGGGCGCCTATCGGCTGGGCGAGCACCACGTGGAGCTGGAGCCAGGCATGGTGCTCACCGTGGAGCCGGGGCTCTATGTGAGCGATCGGCTGCCGGTGCCCGAGGGCCAGCCCGCCATCGAGGAGCGCTGGAAGGGGATCGGCATCCGCATCGAAGACGACGTGGCCGTCACCGACCACGGCCACGAGAACCTCACCGCCGCAGCCCTGAAGGCGCCGGCGGCCCTGGAGCGCTGAGGGTCAGGGCAGCAGCGGCAGCAGCTCCTGGAGCAGGGAGTCGGTCGTTTGAAGCACCGCATCAGCGCCGGCCTCCCGCAGGCGCGCCTCGTAGGCGGCTCGCGCTTCGGGCTGGCCATGCAGGTGGGGCGGTGCCACTGCCAGGCTGAGGAAGCGCTGACCAGGGCACTGGGCCCGGGCCCGCTGCACGGTGCGCACATCGGCCACGGTGTCGCCCAGGTAGGCCACTGCAGGCGTTTCGGGCCCCAGCATTCCGCCTGCGAGCGGGGCGGCCAGCTGCAGCAGGCCGGTGGGATCGGGCTTGTCGGGCGCATCCCCCATGGCGATCAGGGGCGGATCGGCCAGGGCCAGGCGGGTTTGCAGCACGTAGCGGCAGGAGGGGGGTTCGGCGCCGCTGACGAAGCCGTAGGCCAGATCGGCTGCCGTTAGGGCGGCAAAGAAGGACGGCTGCACCAGCAGCGGCTCGTCGCCGATGAACCCCCGCCAATGGCTGGGGTCTCCCTCGGGATCGCCGCCGAAATAGAAGGCTTCGAACACGGCCACCAGTGCCTCAAACGCTGGCAGGGGTGTGTGGCCCGCTCGCCGCAGCAGCTCCAGCGACGCCTCCCAGTCGTTGTTCCAGCAGCCTTCGTTCTTGAGGGCATCGATGGCGGCGGGCTCAGGCCGCTGACCGGCGTAGTGGTGCACCGTTTCCACGATCGCGCGGCGGTAGCTGCCGCCTACATCGCGGATCACGCCGTCGATGTCGAACAGCACAACGGCCTGGGGCGGGCTTGGCATCGGCGGTGCTGGCGACATCAGGCTTGAGCGTCTTGCTCAAACTGGGCGCTCGCCGCCTCGGTGGCCTCGCAGCTGAACAGTGCTGCGGCCAGTTCCGGGCTGATCGTGAAGGTGTTCAGGCCGGCGCCCGCCAGGCGGGTGAGCTCGTGGGGCTGGCGCAGGCTGGCCACCAGCAGACGCACACTCGCGCCAACGCCCGCAAGGCTGCGTTGCATGGCGATCACCTCTGCCACGCCGTCGCGGCCCTGATCGTTGATCCGGCCCAGATAGGGGGCGATGTAGGCGACCCCCAGGGCGGCGGCGATCAACACCTGGTGGGGCTCGTAGCAGGCGGTGAAGGTGATGGGGACGCCAGAGCGGACCAACTCGCGGGCGACGGCTGCGCCCTGCTCGGTGACTGGCAGTTTCACGGCGATGCGGCCGGGGGCCAGTGCCGCAAGGGCCTGGCCGCAGTGCAGCATCTCCGCTGCGTTGGCGCCCCAGGCCTGCAGGTGCAGTTCGGCGATGCCATGGGCCAGGGCCACGCGGCTGAGCTCAGCCAGGCCGTGGAGGCTGCAGGGCTGGTTGGCCCGGCGCAGCAGGGTGGGATTGGTGGTGACGCCGTGGAACAGGCCGCTGGGCAGCCACTGCTGCCAGGCTTGAGGGTCGGCCGAATCGAGGAACAGGCGCAAGGCCATGGCCGGGGAGCAGGCCGGTGACCGGCGGAGCGGCTGGTAGGTTAGTTGTTTGACGTGTTGCCTTGAGCGCCGACCCCATGACAGCCACCGAGAGCGCTCCAGGCGCTGATGTGACCGATGTGCCCGAAGTGGCTGCGGCCGCTGAAGACACCACCACCCAGGGGCGTCCGGTGATGCGTGGTGGCAGTGCTGCTCTGGCAACCGCCACCATCGACGAAGACGGTGTTCCTTCCGGTTACACCCCGAAGGCCGATGAAGGTCGCTTCCTGCTCAAGATCCTCTGGTTGCCCGACAACGTGGCCCTGGCCGTTGACCAGATCGTGGGTGGCGGCCCGAGCCCGCTGACCTCCTATTTCTTCTGGCCCCGGGAAGATGCCTGGGAAACTCTCAAGTCTGAACTCGAGGGCAAGAGCTGGATCACCGACAACGAGCGCGTTGAGGTGCTCAACAAGGCCACCGAGGTAATCAACTACTGGCAGGAAGAGGGCAAGGGCAAGAGCCTGGACGAAGCCAAGCTCAAGTTCCCCGATGTCACCTTCTGCGGCACCGCCTGATCGGTCGTTTTTAGTCAGCCACATTGGCAAGCCGCTTCCTCATTCTTGCGCCCCTCAGGGGGCGCTTTTTTGTGGTTGCTGTGCGGATGTTGTCGTGTGAGTGGATCGCGCCCACCTGCCTGCTTAGCTCCCATAAAAAAGCGCCCCGAGGAGGGCGCTCAGTGGAGATGGGAGATGTGCTCCGGCTGAACTAGCTCGCCTTGGTCGCCTGAAAACGGGCGCGGGCAGAGGCCAGAGCCTGCAGAGCTTTCACTTTGTCGGCACTGGTGGCTTGGCCTTCAAAGGCCGCTGCAGCGCTCTTGGCCGCTTCGAAGGCGGCTTCAGCGGCGGCGGCATCAATGCTGCTGCCGAGCTCAGCACCGTTGACAAGCACGGTGACCTCGTCAGCTTCCACTTCAGCGAAGCCGCCCATCAGGGCGATCGTCGACCAGGCACCGCCGGAGCGCAGGCGCATCACACCGGTGTCGAGTGCGGCCAGCATGGTGACGTGGCCCGGCAGGATTCCCACCTGTCCGGTGGTGCTGGGCAGGATCACCTCTTCAGCTGTTCCATCAAAAACGCTCTGATCGGGGGCCAGAACGCGCAGGGTGAGACTCATGGGTAGGGGTCCTCAGGAGGGAGAGGGGATCAACCCTTGGCGTCGGCGAGGATCTTGGCGGCCTTGGCCTTCACCTGGTCGATGTTGCCCACCAGATAGAAAGAGGCCTCCGGCAGGTCGTCGAGTTCACCGGCGAGGATCATGTTGAAGCCCTTGATGGTGTCTTCGAGCTTCACGTATTCACCCTTCTGGCCGGTGAAGATCTCAGCCACAAAGAACGGCTGGGAGAGGAACTTCTCGATCTTGCGGGCCCGGTCCACGGTGCGGCGGTCGTCTTCCGACAGCTCGTCGAGGCCGAGAATCGCGATGATGTCCTGGAGCTCCTTGTAGCGCTGCAGGGTGGACTGCACAGCGCGGGCGGTGCGGTAGTGCTCATCACCCACAACGGCGGGCTGCAGCATGGTGCTGGTGGAATCCAGGGGATCCACAGCGGGGTAGATGCCCTTGGAGGCCAGGCCGCGGCTCAGCACGGTGGTGGCATCCAGGTGGGCGAAGGTGGTGGCCGGAGCTGGGTCAGTCAGGTCGTCGGCGGGAACGTAGACGGCTTGGATCGAGGTGATCGAGCCCTCCAGGGTGGAGGTGATGCGCTCCTGCAGCATGCCCACGTCGGTGCCGAGGGTGGGCTGGTAGCCCACAGCCGACGGCATGCGGCCCAGCAGCGCGCTCACCTCGGAGCCGGCCTGCACGAAGCGGAAGATGTTGTCGACGAACAGCAGCACGTCCTGCTTGTTGGCGTCGCGGAAGTGCTCAGCCATGGTGAGCGCCGACAGGCCCACGCGCATGCGGGCGCCAGGGGGCTCGTTCATTTGGCCGTAGCAGAGCGCCACCTTCGACTTGGAGAGGTCGTCGGGGTTGATCACGCCCGACTCCTTGAACTCCTCATAAAGGTCGTTGCCCTCGCGGGTGCGCTCACCCACGCCGGCGAACACGGACACGCCGCCGTGCTCTTTGGCGATGTTGTTGATCAGTTCCTGGATCAGCACGGTTTTGCCCACGCCGGCGCCACCGAACAGGCCGACTTTGCCGCCCTGGCGATAGGGGGCCAGGAGGTCGATCACCTTGATCCCGGTCTCAAACACCTTGGGCTTGGTTTCCAGCTCGGTGAGGCTGGGGGCAGCCCGGTGGATTGAGGCGGTCAGCTTGGTGGTGACGGGGCCCTGCTCGTCGACGGGCTCGCCGAGCACGTTGAAGATGCGGCCGAGGGTGGCCTCACCCACCGGCACGGAGATCGGGGCCCCGGTGTCGAGGGCTTCCATGCCCCGCACCAGGCCGTCGGTGGTGCTCATTGCCACAGCGCGCACGCGGTGGTCACCGAGCAGCTGCTGCACTTCTGCAGTCAGGGCCACTTGCTGGCCTGCGGAGTTTTTGGCTTCAATCCGAAGCGCGTTGTAGATCTTGGGCAGCTTGCCGGCCGGGAATTCAACGTCGAGAACCGGGCCAATCACCTGCCGGACGATGCCTTTGGTGCCGGTGGCGGTAGCAGCTGCCATAGGGAAGGAAGACGCAAAGAGTGCTGAGGGGAAACCATTCCACCTGAAGCGGCGCAACCTTACCACTGCGCCATGCGCCAGAACAGCCTGCGCCTCGCGCCAGAACAGCCTGCGCCTCGCGCCAGAACAGCCTGCGCCCGCCCAGCCAGGCGGTTCGGTCACCCGCACAGCGCGGGGCTGGTAAGCCCACGCTGGGCCGGCATAGGTTGGCACTCGTCGAGCTCGAGTGCTAATTCGCCTTTTCGGCGCACTCCCGCTCGCTGTTCTGTGGCGTCTTTGGCGCCATGCCGCTGCTGTCGCAATTCATCCATGGCTGCTGTTTCTCTCAGCGTCTCCACGGTCAAGCCCCTCGGAGATCGCATTTTCATCAAGGTGTCGGAGTCGGAGGAGAAAACCGCCGGCGGGATCCTGCTGCCCGATACCGCCAAGGAAAAGCCCCAGGTGGGCGAGGTGGTTCAGATCGGCCCCGGCAAGCGCAATGACGACGGCAGCCGCCAGGCTCCCGAGGTCAGCGTGGGCGACAAGGTGCTCTACAGCAAGTACGCCGGTACCGACATCAAGCTGGGCAGCGACGAATTCGTGCTGCTCTCCGAGAAGGACATCCTCGCCATCGTCAACTGAGCTGATCCTGCGCGCCAAGCGATCACCTGAGGTGGTCGCTTAAGCCCGTTTCCGATTCACGAACCAACCCCATACCGACATCGCCTTCCATGGCTAAGCGCATCATCTATAACGAGAACGCCCGCCGGGCCCTCGAAAAAGGCATCGACATCCTGGCTGAGGCCGTTGCCGTCACCCTCGGTCCCAAGGGCCGCAACGTGGTGCTGGAGAAGAAGTTCGGCGCTCCCCAGATCATCAACGACGGCGTCACCATCGCCAAGGAGATCGAGCTCGAGGATCACATCGAGAACACCGGCGTCGCCCTGATCCGCCAGGCCGCCTCCAAGACCAACGACGCCGCCGGTGACGGCACCACCACCGCCACGGTGCTGGCTCACGCCATGGTTAAGGCGGGCCTGCGCAACGTGGCCGCCGGCGCCAACGCCATCACCCTCAAGAAGGGCATCGACAAGGCTTCCGACTTTCTCGTCGGCAAGATCAAGGAGCACGCCAAGCCGATCTCCGACTCCAGCGCCATCGCCCAGGTGGGCACCATCTCCGCCGGCAACGACGAAGAGGTGGGCTGCATGATCGCCGACGCCATGGACAAGGTCGGCAAGGAAGGCGTGATCTCCCTCGAAGAAGGGAAATCGATGACCACCGAGCTGGAGGTCACCGAGGGCATGCGCTTCGACAAGGGCTACATCTCGCCCTACTTCGCCACCGACACCGAGCGGATGGAAGCGGTGCTCGAGGAGCCCTACATCCTGCTCACCGACAAGAAGATCGGTCTGGTGCAGGACCTGGTGCCCGTGCTCGAGCAGATCGCCCGCACCGGCAAGCCTCTGCTGATCATCGCCGAGGACATTGAGAAGGAAGCCCTCGCCACCCTGGTGGTGAACCGCCTGCGCGGTGTGCTCAACGTGGCGGCTGTGAAGGCGCCTGGCTTCGGCGATCGTCGCAAGGCCATGCTCGAGGACATCGCCGTTCTCACCAACGGTCAGCTGATCACCGAGGACGCCGGCCTCAAGCTGGAGAACGCCAAGCTGGAGATGCTGGGCACCGCCCGCCGCATCACCATCAACAAGGACACCACCACCATCGTGGCCGAGGGCAACGAGGTGGCCGTGAAGGCCCGCTGCGAGCAGATCCGCAAGCAGATGGACGAAACCGACTCCTCCTACGACAAGGAGAAGCTGCAGGAGCGTCTGGCCAAGCTGAGCGGCGGTGTGGCCGTGGTCAAGGTGGGCGCTGCCACCGAGACCGAGATGAAGGACAAGAAGCTGCGCCTGGAAGACGCCATCAACGCCACCAAGGCGGCCGTTGAAGAAGGCATCGTTCCGGGTGGTGGCACCACCCTGGCCCACCTGGCTCCCGCCCTCGAAGAGTGGGCCAAGGCCAACCTGTCCGGCGAGGAGCTGATCGGCGCCCACATCGTGGCTTCCGCCCTCACCGCGCCCCTGATGCGCATCGCCCAGAACGCAGGCGTCAACGGCGCTGTGGTGGCTGAGAACGTGCGCAACAAGCCCTTCAACGAGGGCTACAACGCCGCCACTGGTGAGTACGTCGACATGCTGGCCGCCGGCATCGTGGACCCCGCTAAGGTGACTCGCTCCGGGCTGCAGAACGCGGCTTCGATTGCCGGCATGGTGCTCACCACCGAGTGCATCGTGGCCGACATGCCCGAGAAGAAGGACGCAGCTCCTGCCGGCGGCGGCATGGGCGGTGGTGACTTCGACTATTGATCTCTTCTTAGATCAACGGTCGATTCCCGATTCTTCCGATCCAACGTCGAGCGCCCCTGCGGGGGCGCTTTTTTGTTGCCGCGGTGCGACGTGCCTGTATCGGTTCACACCAAAAGGGCGACTTTGGTAGCTGTTGCTACGGGTTGTCGCGGGGTGGCTGGCCAGGGTGCGGAGACCGTTCAGGCATTGCCTTGGCCTCCACACCGCTTCTTCTGCTGGTTGATCCGGCCCTGCGCAGTGCCAACAACGGCTTCGTGCTGACCAGCGCTGCGCTCGTGCTGATGATGACGCCGGCTCTGGCCCTCTTTTATGCCGGCTTTGTGCGCAGCCGCAACGTGTTGAACACGATGGTGATGAGCTTCGCGGCCATGGGTCTGGTCAGTGTGCTCTGGGTGCTGTTCGGCTACAGCCTTGCCTTCTCGCCCGGCCAGGGCGTGTGGGCTCCCTTTATTGGAGGGCTGCAGTGGGCGGGTTTGAGCAACTGGTCGGCGCCCTATGGAGATGGTCAGCTCAGTCAGGGTGCGGTGGCCTTCTTTCAACTCACCTTCGCGATCATCACGCCGGCGCTGATCTCCGGGGCGGTGGTCGAGCGCATGAATTTCCGGGCCTGGCTGGCCTTTGTGCTCCTCTGGAGCACGTTCGTCTACCTCCCCCTCGCCCACATGGTGTGGGGGCCTGGTGGTTTTCTGGGGCCTGAGGGCCTGGGTGCTCTCGATTTTGCCGGCGGCCTGGTGGTGGAGATGGCCTCAGGGGTGGGCGCTGCGGTCACCGCAGCGGTGGTGGGACGTCGCCGCAACTATCCCGCTCACAACTCGCCTCCCCACAACGTGCCGTTCATCCTCCTCGGGGCTGGACTGCTGTGGTTCGGTTGGTTTGGCTTCAACGGTGGCAGTGGCCTGGTGGCCGGCAATCTCGCGTCGTTGGCGTGTCTCACCACCAATTCCGCCGGAGCTGCGGCAGCTCTGGGCTGGATGGTGATCGAAACCTTGCAGCGCGGTAAGCCCACGGCCGTCGGCGTGGCTACCGGTGCCGTTGCAGGTCTTGTGGCGATTACCCCGGCGGCGGGCTTTGTGAGCCCGATCAGTGCCCTGGTGATCGGGTTCGCGGCGTCGCTGGTGTGTAACTGGGCCCTGCAGCTGAAGAACCGCTCAGGCCTGGATGACAGCCTCGACGTGCTGCCGGTTCATGGTGTGGCGGGGTTGCTCGGCATCGTGTTGACGGGGGTGTTTGCTGTGAAGGCGGTAAACCCTGCCGGAGCCGATGGCTTGGTAGCCGGAAGTGCTGCTCAGCTGCTGATTCAGCTCAAGGCCGCTGGATTCACGCTGCTGTGGGTGGGGGTGGGCACCTTCGTGATCCTGCAGATTCTGCGGATGCTGATGCCGCTGCGGGCCAGCGAAACCGATGAACGCCAGGGCCTCGACATCAACGCCCATGGCGAGGAGGCCTACAACACCGAGTTCACGGTGTGATGCCTAGCTTTTGGCGGCGCTCTTGGCGTCAGGTTTGAAGGTGAGGGCCACACCGTTGTTGCAGTAGCGCTTACCGGTGGGCTTGGGGCCGTCACCGAACACGTGCCCTTGGTGGCCGCCACAGCGCTTGCAGTGGTATTCGGTGCGGGGGACGAGCAGTTTGAAATCCACCTGGGTGGCGATGGCGTTGGGCAGGGGCTGCCAGAAGCTCGGCCAGCCCGTGCCGCTGTCGTATTTGGCCTTGGAGCTGAACAGGGGCAGGGCGCAGCCGGCACAGAGGAAGGTGCCGGCCCGCTTTTCGCCGTTCAGGGCGCTGGAGAAGGGGCGTTCGGTGCCCTCCCGCCGCAGCACCTGATAGGCGGCGGGGCTTAGCCGCTGTTTCCAGGCGGCATCACTGAGCTGCCAGGTTGGATCCTGGGCCTTGGAGGCGGCGTTGGCTCGGGAGGCCCCGCCGAAGAAAGCTCCCAGGCTGGATCCCAATCCCACCAGCAGGTTGCGGCGCGGCATCGACATCGCGGTCTCAGCTCAGCCAGCCGGCGCTGAGCACCACGGCCAGTCCGAGAAAGATGGCCAGCAGGGTCCAGCTGATGCGGTTGAGCGTGGCTTCGGCGCTGCGGGCACTGGTGAACATCGAGCCCCCGCTGGCAGCGAGCCCACCCATGCCATCGCCCTTGGGGCTATGCAGCAGCACGCTGATGATCAGCAACACGCCACTGCCGATCCACACCCATGACAGCACCGACGTGATCACAGTTGTTTCCCTGGTGAGCGCAGGCTAGACGCCCAGGGTCTGGGGGATGCGGCTGGTGTCGGCGGTGCTGCCGGCGGGCAAGACCAGCGACGCGCCGCTCATCGTTGCTGGTTTCGGCAGGTTCAGGATTTCGAGGATGGTCGGGGCGATGTCGGCCAGCCCGCCTTGGTCGCGCAGCAGCACATTGGTGCCATGGCCGGGCAGTTTGCGCTTTTCGCCCTCCACCAGGATCACGGGCACCGGGTTGGTGGTGTGGGCGGTCCAGGGGCGGCCATCGGGCCCTTCCATCGTCTCGGCGTTGCCGTGGTCGGCGGTGATCAACAGGGTGCCACCCATGCGATTGGTGGCCTCCATCAGCCGGCCCACGCAGGCATCCACGGTGCTGATCGCTTCTGTGGTGGCCTCCATTTTGCCGGTGTGGCCCACCATGTCGGGATTGGCGTAGTTGATCACCACCAGGGAATAGATGCCCTTTTGGATCGCAGCGATGCAGCTGTCGGTGAGTTGGCTCGCCGACATGGCGGGGGATTGGTCGTAGGTGGCGACGCGGGGTGAGGGCACCAGATGGCGGTCTTCGCCGGGGAAGGCCTGCTCGATCCCCCCATTCATGAAATAGGTGACGTGGGGATATTTCTCCGTTTCGGCGGTGCGGAACTGACGCAGTCCCGCCTCGGAGACCACCTGTCCCAGCAGGCCGTCCAGGGATTCCGGTGGGAAGGCCACCGCCACCGGCAGGCCCTTCTCGTATTGGGTGAAGGTCACCACATCGAGTGGGGTGATCGCCTCCCGTTCGAAGCCGTCAAAGTCGGGCACCACCAGGGCCCGAATCAGCTGGCGCACCCGGTCGGGGCGGAAGTTGAAACACACCAGGGCATCGCCCGCCTCAATGAGCCCCTCGGCCAGGCGCAGGGGCTCCAAGAATTCATCGCCAATGTCCAGGGCGTAGGAGGCATGGATGGCATTGACCGGGCTGAGCTCGGAGATGGGAGCTGGCTCCGTGTAGAGGCGGTAGGCCTTCTCGGTGCGCTCCCAGCGGTTGTCGCGGTCCATCGCCCAGTAGCGGCCGCACAGCGTGGCGATCCGCCCGACGCCGGCCCGGCTGATCTGATCCTGCACCTGGGCGACGAATCGGGGGGCGCTGCTCGGGTCGGTGTCGCGGCCATCGGTGATGACATGCACGCAGACATTCGAAAGACCCCGCGCTGCAGCCCAGCGCAGCAGCCCACCCAGGTGGGTGATATGGCTATGAACGCCCCCGTCGGAGCAGAGGCCGATCAGGTGCAGGGTGCCTCCCCGTTGGGTTAGGCCATCGGCCAGGGCGTTGAGGGCGGGGTTGGCGGCGAGGCTGCCGTCCTTGACGGCCTGGCTGATGCGCACCAGCTCCTGGCGGATGATGCGGCCGGAGCCGATGGTGAGATGCCCGACTTCCGAGTTGCCCATTTGGTCGTCGGGTAAGCCAACGGCCGCCCCACTGGCTTCAATCAGGGTGTGGGGATAGGCGTGCCAGAGGGCATCCATCACCGGGGTGCTAGCGGCGCGGATGGCGTTGTGTTCGTCCTCGTGGCGATAGCCCCAGCCATCCAGGATGGCGAGCACGACGGGGGCGACGGCCGCAGATTCTCGAAACGCCGGAGGGGAGCCAGCGTTCAGGGTGGATTGCTGCTGGGAGGGAATAGTTGTCACCCGTCTCACCTAGCGGCGTTGGGCCAACGCCTTCCAAAGCCAACCTACAGTGCAGATGTGCTGCGATCCCCGTCGACCCCGGTACGGTCAGCCTTTGGCGACACCCAAATAGGTGCTGATGGATCGGCTTGAACTGCTCTCAGCCCGGGATCTTGGGCGCACCCTCGACCGGCTGGCCTCCCAGGTGTTGGAGAGTGTCACCGACAGTCGGGCCTTGGTGCTGCTGGGAATCCCCACCCGCGGTGTGGCATTGGCCGCGGTGTTGGCCCAGCGCCTGGCTGCGATGACGGCTCACCCGATCGATCAGGGCACGGTGGATCCCACCTTTCATCGGGATGATCTGGAGCGGGTGGGAACCCGCCTGTCCCAGCCCACCGACCTGCCGGTGGCGCTGGATGGGCGTGAGGTGGTGCTGGTGGACGATGTGATTTTTACGGGACGCACCGTGCGGGCAGCCCTTGAGGCTCTGCAGGCCTGGGGCCGGCCGAAGCGGGTGCGCTTGCTGGCCATGGTGGACCGTGGCCATCGGGAGCTGCCGATCCAACCCGACTTCTGCGGCCGGGTGGTGCCGACAAGCCGCCAAGAATCGATCCAGCTCTGCCTGCAGGGGATCGATGGGGAGGAAGGGGTGTACCTGGTGAGGCCGGAGATCTAGGCGAGCTCGAGTTCGTCGCCCCGGAAGTGGGCCCGGAATTTGCCGAAGGCCACCACCACCGGCAGGGTGGGGCTGATCACCCGTCCCTTCCACTCGTTAAGAACGGTCACCACTTCGCCTTGCTGACCCTGCAGGTCAAAGGCCTCACCGCGGTGCTGGGGGTGGTGGTAAACGACCACGCTGTGGGAGACCTTGACCTGATCACCTGGCTGCATGGCCTCGAAGCTTGGAGACCTGTTAATCCTGTCACGCGCCACTCACCGCTGGCAGGCTGTTTCTGGTCCGGCTTCCACCACCCTGCCGCCCAAGGCTCGGCAGGCGGCCTGAAACGCCGACCATTCGTCCATCCCCCTGGCAATCCGCTGGCGCACCTGGGCGTCGAGCTGTGAGGCGGGCACCGTGTGCGGCAGTTGGCCGTGGGCGTCCCGTTCGCGCTCCTGGCCCTTGAGGCTTTCGATGCCTTGCTTCACCTTGGCCTGCACGTCGCGGCTGTGGGTTTTCCACCAGGGATGGTCGATGCGGGTCAGGGCATCGAGGGCTTCCCACCAGCGCTGTTGATCGCCAAGGCGTTTGGCGCGCTCGAACTGCAGTCGGTTGCGGGTCCAGTTTTCACGCAACTTGTCCCCCAGGCTGTTGCCGTCGCTCCGCTGGTCGTCGCCCATCACGGCCAGGAGCGCCAGGGCGCCGGGCAGGTCGCCCTCCTGGAAGCGGCTGAGTGCCTTCTGTTGCAGAGACTGCTGCCACACCACCAGCTGTTGACGGTCGGCCGCTTGGCCGGCCTGGGAGTTCACCAGTTGCAGCTGCAGTTGCAGGGCGGGGCTCCATTGCTGTTGCTGCCACAGCTGGGCGGCCTTGCGGCGCCGGCAGTTGCCCTGCTCGGCCGGGGCCTGGCCACCGAGCCAGCGCAGGGCCTCGAGTTGTTCGCTGTAGCGCAGGCAGGCCTCGAGATCGCCGCCCAGGGCGGCCTGCTCCAGGCGTTGCGGCAGCTGTTGCTCCCACCAGTAGGCCGCCCCGATGCCGCTGGCCACCAGACCCAGGGTGAGGCCGAGCCAGAATCGGGGCAGCCTGTGGCGGCGCAGGGCCAAGGCGGGGCTCATGGACACAGCCTCCGTTTTATGGGCGCGTGGGTCCAAATGCACCCTTGCGGGGGCAGCGCCTGTGGCGTCCACCGATTTGGCGTATGGGGGCTCAGGGCAAGGGGGCTCAGCGGACGGCACCCAGCACCCGCGCCGGCGCTGTCCGGCCGCTGCGCAGGTCGGTGGCCTCCAGCACCAGCTGGCCTTGACCATTCACCTGGAAGGCCAGCCGCAGGCAGTCCTCGCCGGGCTGGCCCGGGGTGTCGAGGGCCACGGGCGGGGGCTGGTGGCTCCAGGCCCGGACCCGGCCCTGGCCCGCTGGTCGCTGGCGCAGCACCGGGACCCCCCCCTCGAACACCACTTCGCTGCGCTGTTCGTTGTCGGGTTCCCCCAACACCAGCTCCAGGGAGCTTTGGTCGGGGTTGCTGCAGGCCAGCACCAGCTCCAGCGGCCGTTCACTGGGCCAGGGTTGCCCCGCCACAAACAGGGGTTGCCAGTGGTGGCGACTGGAGCGCTGGTCCCAGCAGCGCAGGCTGACGCCATGGCGCAGCACGTCGCGCACCTGCACGCCTGGTGTGAGCGCAAGGGCGCCGAGGGCCACGGCTTCGACCGGACGCTCGTCGCGAAGAGGGACGCCGCTGCAGCGCTCGCTCAGCCATTGGCGGATCAGGGGGATGCGGCTGCTTCCCCCCACCGGCAGCACGGCGGTGATCTGCTGCAGGGCCAGGCCCTCGCGCCGGGCCGCGGCCAGCACCTCCTCCAGCAGACCATCGAGTTGTGCGAGCAGGCCCCGTTGCCGCAGCAGGTTGTTGAGGGCACTGCGGCTGAGTCGCAGGGGCTGGGGCGGTTGGCCTGGCCCCGGGGGGCTCCAGAGCGCCAGGGCCTCCTCCTGGCTGCTGAGCTGACATTTCAGGCTTTCGGCCGCCTGGAGCAGCGCACCCTCCAGCGGTGCTCCAGGGCAGAGCTCGGCGGCGATCCAGCGGTCGAGATCCCGGCCCCCCAGGGCCAGGCCTGCCTTGCCGATCACCCGGGCACAGCGCAGGACCTGGCGGCTAGCTCCCAACTCGCGGCCGGCGAAGCGCAGCAGCTGGGCCATCGGTGCCGGCCGGCCCTCGCCCCCCTCCAGGGCCACCAGTGAGAGGTCGATCGTGCCGCCACCGAGGTCCACCACGAGCACCGTGCTGCCGGCCGGCAAGCCCGCCCCGATTGCGGCGGCGGTGGGTTCGTCCACCAGGGCCAGTTCGGGCACGGCCAACTGGCTGCACACCTCCTGCAGCCATTGGCGGTAGCGCAGGTAGCTGTCGATCGGGGCCGTGAGCACCAGCCGCTGCGGTTCCAGGTCGGCGGGCAGCGCCGCCCAGAGCTGACGCAGCAGCAGGGCGCCGGCTTGCTCCGGCGAGAGGGGCAGGCCGGTGCCTGGGGCGGGCTCCATGGCGGCAGATCCGACTGCGGGGGCGGCGCCGATCTGGCGTTTGAAGTCGCGGTGCAGCTCGGGGCCGTCGCCATCGGCAAGGCCGGCCTCGAGCACCTGGCGTCCGATCAGGGGCCGGGATGGGGCGGGTTCGCTGAGCCAGAGCAGGGTGGGCACCACCACAGGCTCGCTGTTGCTGTAGGGGGGCAAGGCCAGCAGCTGCGCCGCGGCACCGGGTGCCTGGTAGGCCACCACCGTTGTGCTGCTGCCCAGATCGATCGCCAGGGTGCCACCCATCACCCTCTTCTAGCCAGGGGACTGCCGCTGCTGACTTAGGCTGACTCCATTGAGGTGGTGTTTATGGAGAGCGGTCTTGATCTCAACCCCAAGGAACTGGCCCAGCGGGCCGAAAGCCTGATTCGCCATTCCAGCAACCGCTATCTCACCACGGTGCGCATTGCCTTCCGGGCCAAGCAGCGCCGCTTCGATGATTTCGATGGCCTGCTCGACGACTCGATGATCAAGCCGGTGCAGCGGGCCATCGTTGAGCTCAGCGACGAGCAGGATCAGCCCGACCTGCTGCCTGGCTGAGCCTGGCCCAGGCAGGTTCAGGATGCAGGTTCAGGAGGGTGAGGGGTGGCGTTGGCTGGTGGATCCAGGCCGCCACCCCTTTCCTGTGTTGGTCGGCGGCCAGGATTGGGCGGTGGAGCTGACCGCCGATGAGGCGCGGGGGCTGCAAGAGGGGCTGGTCCGCTTGGTGCAGGAGCATCACGGCCTGGTCGACCAGCTGATGCCCGAGGAGACGATCAGCCTGGAGCTGGAGCGGGGCCCGCTTTGGATGGCCCTGGAGGGCGACCGAGAGGTGTGGCAGCTGCGGTTTGTGCTCACGCCGGCCTCACAGAGCCGGGCGGTGGAGGGCAGCTGGCGCCCCGAGGCCAGCGTGGCCCTGGTGGCAGCTCTCGTGTCGGCCTTGGCCCAGAACGATCCCAGCTGAGACCCGGCCGATCTGGGTGTTGATCAGCAGTGCTGATCACGGACGCTTTCCCGCTTGCCCCCCAAGAATCGCTGGCGTTTTGCCCAGGTTTTCCCCAGGTCAGGGGCCCGGATGCCCTTCTGGGGCTTGGCTCTGGTGAGAACGGTGCCGTTGTCTGCTTTCCCCTTGACAGCGCCCGCGGTCACCTCCCGCACCGGCCCCTGTGGGGTGGGCCCGGTGCAGGTCCCTTGAGGGGCAGGCGATCTCAGCCTGGGAGCCCTGGTTGTGGAGCGTGGAGCGGCGATTTGACGGTTGTGAGCGGATGTGGAGAACTGGTGCCAAGTCTTTGTTGAGCCCCAATGGAGTTGCAGACCACTGTTGTTGCTCGTGCAGCTGTTGTTGCTCCCGCAGCTGTTGTTGCTCGTCCAGCCAGTGTCGCCCAGGCTGCTGAGGAGCCTGAGTCAGCGGCTCCTGCGATGGTGAGTTTTCACGCCGAGGTGCCGGAGGTGCTGTTGGCGTCGATGCGCGATTTCATGGCGCAGCATCCCAACTGGGATCAATACCGCTTGTTCCAGGCAGCCCTCGCTGGCTTTCTGGTGCAGAACGGCCTCAACAGCCGCGGGGTGACCCGCTGCTACCTGGCCAATCTGTTCCCCGCCCAGGCCGGTTTCAGGAGCCCGTGAGCCGGCCCCGGTCGTCGGGGCCGAACAGCTGTTGGTAAGCCGCCGTGAGGGTGCAGGCTGCCAGCGGCAGGGTGACCACGAGCCCGACGAGCAGCACCAGGAAACCGGCCAGCACCAGGCCGAGCAGCACCAGGGCCAGCCCCAGAGCCTGGAGCCAGTGGGGGTCGGTCGCAGCCCGGCTGCAACGAAAGGCCGCCAGGGGATTGAGACCGCCGATCAGGGTGAGCGGCAGGCTCAGAATCTGGTCGGCGCTGAAGTAGATCGCAGCGGCAAGGCCCGCCAGCAGCGGTAGCGGGGCTAGCACCGGCTGAATCAGAGTGAGCAACCACGAACTGGCCTGGGCCAGGCGCACGATCAGCGCCAGCACCGCCAGGATCAGCACCAGCATCCCGAGACAGCGGAGCATGGCCCGTCCATCCACCCGCAGCAGGTCGCCCAGCCGGGGCCGCTGGTGGTTGAGGGCCAGCAACGCTCCACGCATCAACCCCACCACGAGCCAGAGACCCGTGATCACATAGAGGATCCAGGCGAAGCCCGCCAGGGCAATCGGCAGGGGATCGGGTCGCCCCAGCAGCGAGATCACCAGCTTGCTCTGATGGCGGTAGAGCAGTTGGCTCAGCAGATTGATGCCACCACCGATCAGGGTGAATCCCATCAACGCCCAGGGGCTGCAGGCAAAGGCTGCCCAGCCCTGCTCGACCGCGCTGCGAATCGCCAATGGGTTTTGGTGGCGCGGCGCCAGCTTGCTCATGGGGATTCCAGCAGCGTCAGCAGCTGTTCGGCACTGCTGACGCTCACCGGCAGGATCGAGAGCCGATTGCCCCGTTTCACCACCCCCAGCTCCTCTGGGCTGAAGTTGTCCCGCAGGGCATCCAGGCTCAGCAGGCTGTCGAAGTGACGCACGTACCGCAGACGGACGCAGTCCCAGCGGGGTCGCTCCGGAGTGGCGGCGGGGTCGAAGTATTTCGAGCTGGGATCAAACTGGCTGGGATCGATGAGCTGGGTTTCAATCACCTCCATCAGGCCCACAATACCGGGTGGTTTGGTGTTGGAGTGATAGAAGAAAGCCTGGTCGCCGATCTCCATAGTCCGCATGAAGTTGCGGGCCTGGTAGTTGCGAATTCCATCCCAGAGTGTGGTGCCCTCCCGCTGCAGATGGTCGATCCCGTACACATCGGGCTCGCTCTTCATCAACCAATAGGCCATGGGCGTCGCAGCGGACGACTCTGAAGCGGATGCTAGAGGTCGACCTCTGGGGCGCTAGAGCGCGGCGACCAGTTGCCGGAAGTGATCGCCGCGGGCTTCGAAGTCGCTGTACTGATCAAAGCTGGCGCACGCGGGTGACAGCAGCACGGCACGGCAGTGCAGGGTCGTTGCCAGTTGGGCGGCCAGGGGTACCCCCTCGGCCAGACCCGGGCAGCACTGCACCATCCCCGGAAACGCAGCCTCCTCGAGCAGCCGCTTGAATTCCGTCTGAGCAGCGCCATACAGCACCACCGCAGCGGCTTTGTGTTGCAGCGCGGCGAGCCAGCCGGCGGGATTGCCGCGTTTCGATTCGCCGCCGGCCAGCACCACCAGGGGGCCTTCCAGGGCATGGATCGCCACTTCGGCAGCGTCGTAATTGGTGGCTTTGCTGTCGTTGAAGTACTGGATGCCCTGCTGGTCGCGAATTCGCTCGAGCCGGTGGGGTACGCCGGGAAAAGCCCGGAAGGCCTCCTCCATCTGGGGGCCCGAGAGCCCGGCGGCCAGTCCGGCAGCGGCGGCCATCAGCAGGTTCTGGCGGTTGTGGGCTCCGGGCATGGCCAGGCAGTCGGCGGCCATCAGGGGTTCGGCGGCAGTGCCGGGGCCGGGCTGGGTCGCGCGCATCACCTGGCCGTCTTCGATCCAGAGGCTGGCTTGCAGCGTGGTCGGCAGGGCGTCCCGGTGGCCGGCGGTGATCCAGGTGGCCTGGTCCCAACTGGTGGCATGGGCCCTGAGATCGGGGTCGTCGGCGTTGAGGATGCGCACCTTGGAGCGCTCCAGCAGGCTGCGTTTGATGGCGCGGTAAGCATCAAGGCTGCCGTGGCGCTCCAGATGGTCCGGCGTCAGGGTGGTCCAGATGCCCACGTCGGGGGCCACCTGCGGGGCCGCTTCGATCTGGTAGCTGCTGAGCTCCATCACCAACCAGTCGGGTGGCGCTGTGCTGCGTTGCCGCTGCTCCAGCACCAGCTCGGCGGCGGAAAAGCCCACATTGCCGCCCATGGGGGCATCCAGGCCGGCGTGCTGCAGCAGGTGGCTCACCAGGTGGGTGACGGTGGTTTTGCCGTTGGTGCCGGTGATGCCGATCCAGGGCACGGCAGCATCATTGGCCTGCCAGGCCAGGTCGAGTTCACCCAAGGTGGCGACGCCCTGGCGGCGCAGCGCTTCCAGGGTGGGGTGATCCCAGCGGATCCCCGGACTCACCACAACCGCGGCCAGGGGTGCCGTCAGGGCAGCAAAGGTGTCGAGATGGAGGGGGGCATCCAGCTGAACAGGGATGCCGCTCTGCCGCAGCGCGGCGGCTTTGGCTTCGAGGGCAGGGCCGCTCTGGTTGTCGATCACCAGCACGGCGCGCCCCAGATGGTGCAATAACCGAGCGGCGCCGATCCCGGAGCGAGCCAGGCCCACAACCACGGTCAAATCCCTTGCCGTGACTGCCATCTCCGACACTTCAGCTGATCTTCAATCAAAAAAATGGGCGATACTGGAATCGAACCAGTGACTCCTACCGTGTCAAGGTAGTGCTCTACCTCTGAGCTAATCGCCCCAGAAGCTCGCTTACTTTACAGATCGGTTTGCTGGGGGCCGCACCACCTCAGCAGCGCACCAGCTCGATGCGCCAGCGCTCCCGCTTGGTGGCGGTGATGGTCTCAAGCCGCAACTCGCCCCGGCCCTCCAGCTGCACCCGATCTCCAGCTGCCAGCAGGCGGCTTGCGCTGGAGATCGGCTGCCAGTTGAGTCGCACGCTGCCCTGGCGGATCAGCTCGGCCATGCGGCTGCGCGAGATCCCGAAGCCCGCTGAGGCCACGGCATCCACCCGCAGGGACGCCTCCACCGTGTGGAAGCGCCGCGGCTGACGCGCCGCGGGCAGCTGCAGCTGATCGAGGGGGCGGGCTTCCAGCTGCACCTCCACCGTGCGCACCGTGGTGTTCAGCCCATCGAGGGCCGTTGCCTGCTGGGCGGTGAGCACCGCCTGGGCGCCCCGGTCGCCCCGCACCCACAGGTCGCCCAGGGCACCGGCCTGCGCTCCGAGGGCGAGCAGGCCTGCCCGGAAATCGGTGCGTTCGGCGGGATCGAACAGGAAATTGCCGCTGATCTCCAGGCCCATCAGTGGCTGGGGCACGGCGTTGGGCTCCAGGGCCGCCTCGCGACGCTGGAGCAGCAGTTGACGCCGCTCGGCTCCGGGGTAGCCGCCACTGCTGCTCAGGCTGAGTTCGCTCAGGTCCCTCAGCCGTAGCTGGGCTTCCTCGCGCACCTCGGCGTCCACAAAGGCTGTCCACACCGGCTCCCAGGTGCGCAGGGCCTGGTCGGCCGCGTTGATCACGGCCTCCAGCTCCTGGGGATGCAGGCTGCCCTCCAGCAGGTCGCGCCGCGGCAGCATCAGATCCGCTCCTGCCTAGCCATCGCCCAGGCGCACCACGGCCAACGGTTTGGCCTGCTGCAGGCTGATCCACGGCATCTCCACGCCATTGGCGGTTTCGGCCAGCAGCAGCCAGTGGCCCTCCTCCACCCGGTTGCGCAAGCTGCGGATCCGGTCGTCTTCTTCTGAGCGCACGCTTGCCGCCGCCGCGAAGCTGCCCATCCAGCCCGAGCCCATGCCCAACAGGGCGCCGATCAGGTGCTGACTCCAGGCGCCAGCAAAGGCAAAGGTGTCGAGGTCGGTGATGTAGGTGAAGGTGAGGCCGGCCAGGAAGCCGAAGGGGATCAGCCAGCGGGCCATGGAGCGCTGGCGGTTGCGCCGGGCCACCGCCGGATTGAGCCGCTCCACCTCCGCCAGGGTCTGCTCGCCCGCGCCGATGGCCTCCAATCGCACCATCGGCGGCTGCAACTCCGCCAGCCGGTCCTTCAGTTGATGCAGCCGTTTGCGGTCGTTCAATACCACCACCACACTCGTGCCCACGCTGCGCTCGACTCCTTGGGGATGGGGGGATTCTCGCCGCTCACTACACTGCACCGCCGGCTCACCCTCCCCACCGCCGGGCATGACAAAGGTTCTCGTTTCGGATCCCATCGACCAGGCGGGGATCGACATCCTGTCCCAGGTGGCCACGGTGGATGTGCGAACCGGCTTGCCGCCTGAAGAGCTCAAGGCGATCATTGGCGAGTACGACGCCTTGATGATCCGCTCTGGCACCACGGTGACCGCGGACATTATTGAAGCCGCCGACAAGCTTCGGATCATCGGCCGCGCCGGCGTTGGGGTGGACAACGTGGATGTGCCAGCGGCCACCAAGCGGGGTGTGCTGGTGGTGAATTCCCCCGAGGGCAACACGATTGCCGCCGCTGAGCAGGCCCTGGCTCTGATGCTGGCCCTTTCGCGCCATGTTCCCCACGCCCACGCCAGCACCATGGCCGGCGGCTGGGATCGCAAGAAATACGTTGGCAACGAGCTCTACAAGAAGAAGCTCGGTGTGGTGGGCCTGGGCAAGATCGGCTCCCACGTGGCCCGGGTGGCCAAGGCCATGGGCATGGACGTGATGGCCTACGACCCGTTCGTGTCCGCGGAGCGGGCCCAGCAGATGCAGGTGCGCTTGCTGCCCCTGCCGGCCCTGTTCGCCGAAGCCGACTTCGTCAGCCTGCACCTGCCGCGCACGCCGGACACCGAGAACCTGGTGAACGCGGAGTTGCTCAAGACGATGAAGCCAACAGCCCGCATCGTCAATTGCGCCCGCGGCGGCATCATCGATGAGGCGGCCCTGGCCGAAGCGGTGGACAACGGCACCATCGGCGGCGCAGCTCTTGATGTGTATGCCAATGAGCCCCTCGACGCCGGTTCGCCCCTCCGCCAGGTGCGGGAGCGGCTGATCCTCACCCCCCACTTGGGCGCCTCCACCGAAGAGGCCCAGGAAAATGTGGCGATCGATGTGGCCGAGCAGATTCGCGACGTGCTGCTGGGTCTGCCGGCCCGCAGTGCCGTCAACATCCCTGGCCTCAACGCCGAGGTGATGGAGCAGCTCAAGCCCCACCTGCAGTTGGCTGAAACCCTCGGCCAACTGTTAAGCCAGCTGGCGGGCGGCCCGATCAATGAGCTGGAGGTGCGGCTCCAGGGCGACTTCGCTGCCCATCCCCCCCAGCCGCTGGTGGTGGCAGCCCTCAAGGGCCTGCTCTCCACGGCCCTGGGCGACAGCATCAACTATGTGAACGCCAGCCTGGAGGCCAAGGAGCGCGGCATCCATGTGTTGGAGGTGAAGGACGATGCCAGCCGTGATTTCGCCGGCGGCTCGCTGCAGCTCAGCTCCAAGGGCTCCAATGGCAACCACACCGTGACTGGAGCCGTGTTCGCCGAGGGTGAGCTGCGCATCACCACCATCGACGAGTTCCCCGTGAACGTGGCCCCGAGTCGCCACATGCTGTTTACCCGGCACCGCGACATGCCCGGGATCATTGGCCAGCTGGGCTCCCTGCTCGGCGAGCACAACGTCAACATCGCCTCGATGCAGGTGGGCCGCCGCATCGTGCGCGGCGATGCCGTGATGGTGGTCAGCCTCGACGATCCCATTCCGCCGAGCCTGCTGGCCTCGGTGCACGCGATCAACGGCATCCAGGAAGCTCATCCGGTCACCCTCTGATGGTGGCCGCGTCTGGCGGCGCCCCGTTCGGCGTCGGCCCCAGCTGGTGGCGATTGGAGCTGGCGGCGCTACCCGAGCTTGAGGAATCCCTGCTGTGGAAGCTCGGGGCCCTGGGGATTTCCCGCGTGGCCGTGCAGCACCGGCCCGAAGATCCCGGTGAGCGGCAGCTGGTGGCCTGGCTGCCGGCCATCGATTGGCCCGAACCGGAGCGCTCCCAGCTGGAGCGAGCCCTGGCTCCCCTGGCGCAGACCTTTGGCCTGGTGTTGCCCCCGATCCGCTGGAGTGAGCAGGCCGACGAAGACTGGAGCCTCAGCTGGAAGCAGCACTGGCAGGCCGACCCGGTGGGCCAGCGCCTGCTGATCCTGCCGGCCTGGTTGCCCTGTCCGCCCGAGCACGCCGATCGTTTGGTGATCACCATGGATCCCGGCAGTGCCTTCGGCACCGGCAGCCATCCCACCACCCGTCTCTGCCTGGAGGCCCTCGAGGGCCTTGAGCTGGCCGGGCTGCGGGTGGCCGACCTCGGTTGCGGCAGCGGCGTATTGGGCCTGGCGACCCTGCGCCTGGGCGCGGCCTCGGTGGCGGCGGCCGATACCGACTCCCTGGCGGTGCGGGCCACCGGGGACAATGCCGCCCTCAACGGCCTCACGGCCCAGGTGCGGGTGGGCCTGGGCTCGGTGGAGGCCCTGGCTGCCCTGCTCGACGGCCAGCCGGCCGATCTGCTGCTCTGCAACATCCTGGCGCCGGTGATCCAGGCCCTCTGCCCCGCCTTTGAGACGGTGCTGGCCGCCCACGGCGTCGGCCTGCTCAGCGGCCTGCTGGTGGATCAGGCCCCGGCTCTGCAGCAGGAGCTGCTGGAGCAGGGCTGGCGGGCGGAGCTCACGGCCCAGCAGAGCCAGTGGGGGCTGATGACGATCCGGCGTGTTGCATAAGGCACGCTGATCTGTGCCTAGGCTTTGATTGGGCTTCCCGGATCGTGGCGCGCAAATCAGCAGGAAAGGCGTGCGGCGGATGTATGAAGGGCGTGTCCTACAGGCCCGGCTTCCGGGTGCCTGTGAGCCCCAATCCTTTTCATGGCTTCCTACAAGGTCACCCTCATCAGCGAGAGCGAAGGCCTCAACAAGACCATCGAGGTTCCTGACGACCAGTACATCCTCGATGCCGCTGAAGAGCAGGGCATCGATCTTCCCTACTCCTGTCGTGCAGGCGCCTGCTCCACTTGCGCTGGCAAGCTGACCGCCGGCACCGTCGACCAAAGCGATCAGAGCTTCCTCGACGACGACCAGATCGAAGCTGGTTTCGTGCTCACCTGCGTGGCTTACCCCACCAGCGACTGCACCATCAAGACCCACGCCGAAGAGGAGCTCTACTGAGCTCGGGTTTCCTGCGAGGTGCCAGTCAGGTCCTGGCTGGCGCCCCTTGAACCCTCCAAGCTTCTTTGCCACCCTGCGGGGTGGCTTTTTATTGTCGTCCTGGAGCCTTGTTCAGTGTCAGGCCAGACAACCCCATTGCGGGGCGCCTCCACACGCGGCACCGTCGAACTCCTGCTGGAGCCGGGGAGCGAGCACACCAGCCCTGGAGGCCAGTACAGCTATCGGGTGCTGGGCCCCTGTTGCCGTCTGTTTGATCGCGAGGAGCTGCCCTGGCCCTGCTGCCGCCTGGCCTGGCGCAGCAAGGAGCCCAGCTGGCGGCGGATCGGCCGGCGTTTTGTGCCCGATCTGGCCTCGCGCCGCTGCCCCTCCTACGCCGTGGAGCTGCTTCAGCCGGGAGCCCGGCCCACGCGCACGGTCATCACCCTGTTTCCGGTGCGTCTGGGCGCAGGCCTGCAGGAGTGGTGGTACAGCAAGTTGCCGGCCTCCCTCGACCATGCCAACAGCCAGCCTTCCGGCCAGTCGATGACGCCTGAGCAACGCCCCTGAGTCGGGCATCCAAAACGGGCCACAAAAAAGCCGGTGCTGGAGCACCGGCTGATGGGGGATCGATTGATCGGGGATCGGTTCAGACGGGACGCGATCAGAAGTAGATCTTGCCGCCGCCCCACTGCACGCCCTGCACCTTGGGGGCCACCAGGATGTAGCCGGCCATCAGGCGAAGGTCGTCGTCGTCGAGATCGCGCATCTTCACGAAGATGTCGCTGCTGCGCATGCTCGGGTGGACGTCGGCGATGCTGTATTCCCCGTCGTAGGAGGTGGGGTCCTTGATGTAGTCGACGAGGGCCTCCACGTTGTCGCGGGGCGGGGTGGCCAGGGCCAGGGTCTCGGGGTCGAGGCCCACGTTCTGGTTGGTCTTGGTGATGCCACCGGCATGGCATTCGCCGCAGCTGCGGTTGAACACCTTGCGACCCGCTTTGATCTCTTGCTCGCTGAAGGTGACCAGGGTGCCATCGGGGCTGGCCGGCACGGTGAGCTGCTCGGTGCTCCAAGCGGCCGCCAGGGCCGGGCCACCGAAGCCCATGCACAACAGCAGAGCCAGGGGTAGGGCCAGCAGGGTTCGGGCCAGTGCGCGAACACCCCTGCGGAAGGTGGCTCTGCTGAAGGCAGCCGAGGAGAAGGAGGAGGCCATTGGGAAAAGCCGGCGGGTAGGCGGGAGAGACCGCATCGGAGACCTTGTATCACGGGGGAAGGGCCCTCCGGAGCGGAATCGCGCGAACTGTTGCAGGCCTAGGCCGTGGCCGGTTCCGGTGGCGTGATGTCGATGCTGAGGAAATCCTTGGCGACCACGGTATTGGCGAAGATGGCCCGGGCTTCCGCCACCAGGTCGTCGGGGGTCATCGCATTGCCCGGCATGTAGCGGGGGCTGAGGTGGGTCAGCACCAGCTGCTTGACGCCGGCCTCCAGGGCCGTTTGGGCCGCCATCGTGCTGGTGGAGTGCTGGCGCTGGTAGGCCAGCTCCGCCTCCGCGTGGGAGAAGGTGGATTCGTGGATCAGCAGGTCGGCCCCGGCGGCCAGCTGCACCGCCGCTTCGCAGAACACGGTGTCGGTGCAATACACAACGCTGGCGCCCGGGCGGTCGGGGCCGCAAAGGCTGGCGCCATTGATGATGCGGCCGTCGTTGAGGGTCACGCTGCGGCCGGCCTTGAGCTCGGCATAAATCGGGCCGGGCGGGATGCCCAGGGCCCGGGCCCGCTCCACATCGAAGCGGCCGGGCCGTGGTTTCTGGTCGACCCGGTAGGCAAAGGCCGGCACCCGGTGGGTGAGTGGGGTGCAACGCACGGTGAGGTCGTCGTCGTCGAGCAGCAGGGCACCGCTGCTGGCGGCGGGCTGCACTTTGTGGGTGCGCAAGGGGTAGCCGATGCGGGTGGAGGAGGTGCGCAGCACCCCTTCGAGGTAGTCGCGCAGCGGGTCGGGGCCATAGAGATCGATGCCCGTGCAGGTGCCCGCCAGCCCCAGGCTGGCCAGCAGCCCCGGCAGGCCGAACACGTGGTCGCCGTGCATGTGGGTGATGAAGATCCGCCGCAGCTGGCTGACCCGCAGCTCGCTCCGCAGGAACTGGTGCTGGGTGCCCTCGCCACAGTCGAACAGCCACAACTCACTGCGCTGGGGCAGCCGCAGTGCAACGGCTGACACATTGCGGCCCCTGGTGGGCACGCCGGAACTGGTGCCTAAAAAGGTGACCTGCACGGTCGTGCCGCCTCTGGCGCATGCTGCCACGCCGGGCACAATGAACTCCCTGAGCAGGAATCTTTCTTTTGGCGCCGCCCTCCCCACGCCAGCGCGTCCTCTCCTGGTCGGCGACCTGGCTGGTTGCCGGGCCCGCGGCGGCTGTGGTCCTGGCAGGGGCGGCCCCCATGGCCCTGCAGGCCCAGGCTGCTGAGCCCCAGGTGCGGGTGCTGCTGCTGGAGGCTGACCGGATGCCGCTGGCGGCAGGCCAGCAGCCCTTGGTGCTTCGGGCCGGCAGCCAGCGCTGGTCGCTGGCCCCCAGCGAGTCGGTGGTGCTGCAGCTCACCGCTAGCGGCCTCGTGCTGGAGCGCGGCGGTGCCGTTGAGCGTCTGCCCCAGATGTCCGAGCTCTGGCTTGAGCCGGCGGCGCGGCCTTCCGGCGAAGGGGCCGATTTCCAGCTGCAGCAGCGGGGCTACCGCGGGCGTCTGCAGCTCCTGGTGGGCGCCTCCGCGGTGCGGGCCATCAACCACGTGCTTCTGGAGGTTTACCTGCCCAGCGTGGTGGGCAGCGAGATGCCGGCCAGTTGGCCCCAGGCGGCTCTGCGGGCCCAGGCGGTGGCGGCACGCACTTATGCCCTGCGGCAGCGCAAGCCCACGGCCCCCTTTGACGTGAGCGCCACCGTGTCGAGCCAGGTGTACAAGGGCGTCGATGCCGAAACGCCCTCCACCCGCCAGGCCGTGGCCAGCACCCGCGGTCAGGTGTTGATCTACGGCTCCAGCCTGGCCAATGCGGTGTTTCACAGCAGCGCCGGCGGCAGCACCGAAAACAGCGGCGATCTCTGGAGTCAGCAGCTCCCCTACCTGGTGAGCGTTCCCGATTTCGATCAGCACAGTCCAGTGCACGCCTGGGAGCAGCGGTTGGAGCCCGAGCAGCTGCAGAAGGCCTTCGGCGAAATCGGCGGAGCCCAGCGGATCGAGGTGCTCGCCACCACCGGCTCCGGACGGGTCCGCCAGGCCCGGGTGATCGGCCCTGCCGGCACCCTGGTGCTAACCGGTGCCCAGTTGCGCAGTCGCCTCGGCCTCAAGAGCACCCTGGTGCGCTTTGAAGTGCTAGCCCCCGAGTTGGCAGCCCTTCCTCCCTCCCTGCCGCCCCTCCCCCCGCTGACGTCCCAGCCGCCCGTGCAGGTGCCACTGCCGGTGCAGGTGCCACCGCCGTCGCTGCTGGCGATCGGCCGCGGCTACGGCCACGGGGTGGGCATGAGCCAGTGGGGGGCCCACGGCCTGGCCCAACGGGGCCAGAGCTACGACCAGATCCTGCGGCACTACTACCGCGGCACCGAGCTGCGTCCCTACACCAGCCCCTGAGCGTGGAGCTGCTCGCGTTGCCAGACGCCCAGGCCGTGGCGACGGCGGTGGCCGAACGGGTGTGTCAGGCGCAGCTGGCAGAGCTGCGCAAGCCCCTGGGCTTAGCGACCGGGCGCACCATGGAGCCTGTGTATGCGGCGCTGCGGTTGCAGCTGGGCCTGCTCAAGCCTCAGGAGCAGCAGGCCATCCGCGATGGCTGGCTGAGTTTCAACCTCGACGAGTACGTGGGCCTGGCGGCCGACGATCCCCGCTCCTTTGCCGCCTTTATGGCCGATCAGCTGCAGCGGCCCCTGGGGTTGCGGGCGGATCAGGTGCGGCTGCCCGATGGCCTGGCGGCTGATCCCCAGGCGGAAGCTCACCGCTATGCGACGGCCCTGGCCGCCGCCGGGGGCTTGGGCCTGCAGCTGTTGGGCCTGGGTGGCAACGGCCATGTGGGCTTCAACGAACCCCCCTGCGCTGCCCAGGCCCCTTGCCGCTGCCTGGAGCTGAGCCCCGCCACCCGCGCCCAGAACGCCGGCGCCTTCGGGGGCGATGCAGGGGCGGTGCCGGCCCGGGCTATCACCCTGGGGCTGGTGGAGATCCTGGCGGCAGAGCGGATTCTGCTGGTGGTGACCGGTGCGGCCAAGGCCGGGATCCTGCGGCGCGTTCTGGAGGAGCCGCCCCACGACAACCTCCCGGCCAGCTGGCTGAAGGGCCATCCCGCGGTCACGGTGATCGCCGATGCCGCAGCCCTGGCGGGCTGAGCGAGCTGGCTCAGCCCATCAGCGCGGCCAGCACGGACTGCATCAGATCCTCGTCCGCCTCCAGGTTGCTGGTGACGCTGCGCACGTCGTCGAGGTCGTCGAGGGCATCGAGCATCCGCAGGCAGGCCCGCAGGCTGTCCTCGTCGCCGAGGGGGCAGGCGGTCTGGGGAATCCAGCGGTGTTCCCAGCCGCCCACGGGCAAACCCTGGTGGCGCAGGCCGTCCTGCAGAGCTTCGAGGGCCTCGAAGGCGCCGAACACTTCGGCCCCCTGGCCATCGAGCTCGTAGCCCAGGGCTGCTGGCCCGCCCCGCTCCTCCAGCGCCAGCAAGCTGTCCAGCAGCGCCTCCTCCTGCAGGCCGGGCTGCTCGATCCGCACCACCGCCCGCTGCTCAAACAGGTAGCCCACGCAGCCCGTCTCGCCCAGGTTGCCGCCGTGCTTGCTGAAGGCCAGGCGCACGTCGGCGGCGGTGCGGTTGCGGTTGTCGGTGAAGGCCTCGATCAGCACCGCTACCCCGCCGGGGCCATAGCCCTCGTAGCGCACAGCCTCAAAGGCATCGCCCGCGCCGCTGCCCTGCCCGGAGCCCTTGGCGATGGCCCGCTCGATGTTGGCGTTGGGCACGCCGGCGGCCTTGGCCTTCTCGATCGCCGTGCGCAACTGGAAGTTGCCAGCTGGGTCGGCTCCACCCCGGGCTGCCACGGTGATCTCCCGCCCCAGCCGGGTGAACACGGCGCCCCGCTTGGCATCCACCACCGCTTTGGTGCGCTTGATCTGGGCCCACTTGCTGTGGCCGGCCATCGGAGGGTGCGGGGAAAAACGGCGGGGTCAGCCAGTGGCGTTGAACACCAGCTTCGGCTGCAGCAGGCCGGTGCCACTGGAGCGGGCCATGCCGGCCAGGTTGCCATCCGGTGCCAACACGGCCACCGGCTGCTCGGCGGCCAGCTCCTGGCCGGCCTCCAGGGGCGCTCCGGCGGCCAGGGCCCGGCCGCAGCGCCAGCTCTCCAGCTCCGCTTCATCAAGCTGCCGTCGGGGCAGGTGGGCCAGGGCCGCCAGGGGATCCAGCAGGGCGGGCAAGGGCGCCTGATCGAGCTGCTCCAGGGGCACCGCCTGCTCGAGGCTGAAGCCCAGGGCCTCGGTGCGCCGCAGCCGGGCCAGGGCGCCGCCGCAGCCCAGCGCCTCCCCCAGGTCGCGGGCCAGGGCGCGGATGTAGGTGCCGGCCGTGCAGCGCACCAGCAGCTCCAGGCTGCCGGCTGCGGCATCCCAGCCCAGCAGCTCCAGCTTCTGCACGATCACCGGTCGGGCCGCCAGCTGCAACTGCTCTCCCTGGCGCACCCGGGCGTAGGCCCGCTGGCCGTCCACATGCACCGCCGACACCTGCGGCGGCACCTGCTGGATCGTGCCGCGGAAGGCCGCCAGTGCCGCCTCCAGATCGGCCGCCGTCAGGGCGGGCACGGCGGCGCGCGCCAGCACCTCTCCCTCCAGGTCGTCGCTGACGGTGCGCACCCCCAGCTGCACCACGCCCCGGTAGGTCTTGTCACCCTCCAGGTAGGGCAGCAGCCGGGTGGCGGGGCCCAAGGCGATTGGCAGCACGCCGGTGACGGCGGGATCCAGGGTGCCGCCATGCCCCACGCGGCGCAGGCTGTAGGCACGCCGCACCCGGCCGACGCAGGCGTGGGAGGTGAGCCCCGCCGCCTTGTCGAGCACCAGAAAGCCGCAGGGCTGGTCAGCCATGGATCGGAGCGTCAGCCTTGCAGGGTCCCATGTTCGGCCTCGATGACCCTGCAGCAGCGCCGCGACCTGGCGTTTCTGGTGCTGGCCGGCATCTTTCTCGGCACCATGGGCATGCTCAACATCCTGGGGCTCACCCGCTTTCTGCAGTTGGGCAGCATCGGCTCCTGGCCGATCGTGGTGGCCGTGGGCGCCCTGCCCTATCCGGTCACCTTCCTCTGCACCGACCTGATCAGTGAGCTGTGGGGTGAGCGCAAAGCCGGGCAGCTGGTGTGGGTGGGCCTGGCGCTCAACGGCTGGATTGTGCTGATCCTCTGGCTCGGCGGCATCCTGCCGGGGCTGGCCGGTGCGCCGGAGGCCACCTTCTTCGAGGTGCGGCGGCTGGCCTTCGGGGCCGTGGGGGCGTCGATGGTGGCCTACCTGGCAGCCCAGTTCACCGATGTGCGCCTGTTCCATTTCTGGAAACGCGTCAGTGGCGGCAAGGCCCTGTGGCTGCGCAACAACGGCTCCACCCTGGTGAGCCAGCTGGTGGACACCACGGCGGTGGTGTTGATCAGCCACTACGCCAGCCATGTGCTGCCGGTGCGCGCCGGCGAGCCGGTGCTGCCCCAGTTGGCTTCCTTCATCGCCAGCGGCTATCTGTTCAAGCTCATCGCCGCCCTGGCCGACACCCTGCCCTTTTATGGCTTGGTGGCCTGGCTGCGGCGCTGGCTGGAGGTGCCCGGCGACGGGGCCGAGTTGCTCGATGGGGTGCCTGAAGGGGCCCCGAATCCCGGCACCTAGGTTGGCCTCAACCTGCACAGGGATGGCGTTGGTGGTGGAGAGGCAAGAGGGGGCGGCGCTGGCTTCACCCCTCACAGTGGAGCAGTTTTTGGCCGATGGTTTTGCCCTGCGGCCCCAGTTGGCCGCCTTCCTGGAGATCGCCCTGCCGGAGCTGGAGCGCCGCCTGCCCAGCAGCACCAACGATCTGGCTGCCCTGCATCCAGGGGCGTTTGACCCCAACCAGGTGGAGCAGTTCTACGAAGACGCCGTGGGCACCGGCCATCTGCTCGAGCTGGCCGCCTGGCACCTCGGCAGCGCCGATTACATCGCCGACACCCTGCGGTTGCAGCAGCGCTTTGCGGCCGGTCAGGTGCTCGACTTCGGCGGCGGCATCGGCAGCCATGCCCTGGCAGCGGCAGCCCTGCCCCAGGTGGAGCAGGTGTTGTTTGTGGATCTCAATCCCCACAACCGCGCCTTTGTGGAGGCCCGCGCCGCCGAGCTGGGCCTGGCCGCCAAGCTGCGCTGTTTCCGGGATCTGGCTGATCCGGCCCTGCCCGAGCGCTTCGACACGATCGTCTGCCTGGACGTGCTCGAGCACCTCAGCGATCCGGCCGGCCAGCTGGACATTTTCGCCGAACGCCTGGCACCGGAAGGGATTGCCCTGCTCAACTGGTACTTCTTTAAAGGCTTTCAGGGCGAGTACCCCTTCCACTTCGACGCCCCTGAGCTGGTGGAGGCCTTCTTCCGCACACTCCAAAGCCGCTTCCTGGAGGTGTTCCACCCCTATCTGATCACCACCCGGGCCTACCGGTTGGCTTGAACGGGTCCCCTGAGCGGGTGCGTGGCTCTGGGCATCAAAAAGCCGGCGGGGTTGTCCGCCGGCTGGTGCTTGAAGATCGGCTCGCCGGGAGTGGGTTGCAGCCCGATCAGCCGACGGCGATGTTGATGCGCTTGCGGCTGCGCAGCCCCCGCTTGATGCTGTCGAAGCTCACCACGCCGTCAACTAGGGCGAACAGGGTGTCGTCGGAGCCGCGGCCAACGTTCACGCCAGGCAGCACGGAGGTGCCGCGCTGGCGGATCAGGATCGAGCCGGCGCTCACGGTTTCACCGCCGTAGCGCTTGACGCCCAGACGCTTGGAGTTGGAGTCGCGGCCGTTGCGGGTGGAGCCTGTGCCTTTCTTGTGGGCCATGGATCGGAGGGAGCAGGGATAGGGGTCTCAGGAACGAAAGCGAGGAGCGAGATGCACCGGGTTTCAGGCGATCGCCTTACCGCCAACGGAGATCGACTCGACCATCACACGGGTCAGCTCCTGACGGTGACCGTTCTTGCGCCGGGTCTTCTTTTTGGGGCGCATTTTGTAGACGATGATCTTGGGGCCGCGGCGATGCTCCATCACCTTCAGTGCCACGGTGGCACCCTTGACGTAGGGCTGGCCGAGGGTGGTGGCTTTGCCGTCGTTGACCAGGAGCACGTTGTCGATGGTGAAGTTGCCATCAACATCCACTGCGACCCTGTCGAAGTCGTAGTAGCGGTTCGGTTGCAGCCAGAACTGCTGGCCTGAGGCCTCAACAATGGCGTAAGGACCGGATGCAGCGGCAGTTTCGGGGGTTGGGCTCATGGCAGCAGGGGCGTGGACAGGCTGACGAACGGTCCTCAGGAACGGAATGGTCTCCGGCGGAGGACTGGCCGTCATTCGGCCTGGCGCACACAATCGAAAGACAAACAACAATCTTCCCGCTCTGGCCCTCCTTTCGTCAACATTTGGGAGCCACTCCTGCGGGTTGTCCCGCTGCCGAAGCGGTCCATGCCCGAACCGGCTCTCACCATCGCTTCCCTGATCCGCGATCCCCGCCTGCAGGACGCCTGCTCCCGCTGGCTGGCGGGTGGTCGCTGTGAGCTGGTGTGGGTGGATCCGGCCAGCGATCCCGTGGAGCAGCTGGATCGGCGGCGCGAAGAATTCGATGCGGTGCTGCTGGAGCAGGGGGCCATCGACCCCCAGTCCTATCAAGCCCTGTCGGATCTCGGCCTGCTGTTGCCGGCCGTGGTGGTTGGTGCGGTGAGTGGCCGGATCGAATTTCACGATGCGGAGGTGCACCTACCCCCCGATCAGCTGGAGCAGCTCAGCTACAGCCTCGATGCGGCGGTGTCTCGTTTCCTGCGGCATGGCCTGGTGGCGGCGAGCGGTTCCCCTGCTGGCCAGACCCCCGACACGCCCGACCGCTGGAAGTTGGCCAATCGGCTCAAGGGCCGGCTTGGGTTTGTGGGCGTGTTCTACAAGCGCGATCCCTCCCGGTTTCTGCGCAACCTGCCTGAACTGGAGAGCCATGAGCTGATCCATTCCCTCGAGCGCACCTATCGCGATCTGCTGCTCAGCTACTTCCGGGATCCGGCTGCCGCCAACCAGGCCCTGGAAAGCTTTGTGAATACGGCTTTTTTCAGTGATTTGCCGATCACCAAAACTGTTGAGATTCACATGAATCTGATTGATGGTTTTTCCAAGCAGCTCAAGCTGGAAGGACACAAGAACGATTTTCTCCAGGATTACCGACTAGCCCTTCTCGATGTGATGGCCCATCTCTGCGAGATGTATCGCCGCTCGATTCCACCCGATGCCCCCTTGGCTGGCTTGCCGGTCGAGGTGTCTGGCCAGTCCTCGATGGCTTGACCCAGGAGCTTCCTTCACCATGACTCCACGCAAGACCTACATCCTCAAGCTCTACGTGGCGGGCAACACGCCGAACTCGATGCGTGCCCTCAAGACGTTGCGCAACATTCTGGAAACGGAATTCCGGGGCGTCTATGCCCTCAAGGTGATCGATGTGCTGAAAAATCCCCAGTTGGCAGAGGAGGACAAGATCCTCGCCACCCCGACCCTCGCCAAGATCCTGCCACCGCCGGTGCGGCGGATCATTGGCGATCTCTCCGACCGGGAGCGGGTGCTGATCGGTCTGGATCTTCTCTACGAAGAGCTCACGGAGGAGGCCCTGTCTGATGAGGCATTTGGCCAGGAGGCCTTCGGTGATGCCCCGTTCGGCGAGGCGCCCTCCGCCGCTCCTACAGATCCTCTCCCTTCCCAGGAGCCTCTGCCCTGAGTAGTTTTTTATCAGACCCCCACCGTCGATGCAGGATCCCAGCCCCAACATTAATCCCCTGATGCAGGTTCAGAAGCTCCCGACTGGGATTGAGGGCTTCGATGACGTGTGCCATGGCGGGCTGCCGATCGACCGTTCCACCCTGATCAGTGGTACCTCGGGCACCGGCAAAACGGTGTTTTCGCTCAACTTCCTGTACAACGGCATTCGCCAGTACAACGAGCCTGGGATCTTTGTCACCTTTGAGGAGTCGCCGCTCGACATCTTGCGCAACGCCGCCAGTTTTGGTTGGAATCTCCAGGAGATGGTGGAGCAGGACAAGCTCTTCATCCTTGATGCTTCGCCGGATCCGGAGGGGCAAGATGTGGCGGGCAGCTTTGATCTTTCCGGTTTGATCGAGCGGATCAACTATGCGATTCGCAAATACAAGGCTCGCCGTGTGGCGATTGATTCGATCACGGCTGTGTTCCAGCAATACGATGCTGTGTCGGTGGTGCGGCGTGAGATTTTCCGGCTGATTGCCCGCCTTAAGGAGATCGGTGTCACCACGTTGATGACCACCGAGCGTATCGATGAATATGGCCCGATTGCCCGCTACGGCGTTGAGGAGTTCGTTTCCGACAACGTGGTGATTCTGCGCAACGTGTTGGAGGGTGAGCGTCGGCGGCGCACCTGCGAGATTCTCAAATTGCGCGGCACCACCCACATGAAGGGGGAATTCCCCTTCACGATGGGAGCCCATGGCATCAGCATCTTCCCGCTGGGGGCGATGCGTCTCACCCAGCGCAGCTCCAATGTGCGGGTGAGCTCCGGTGTGCCGCGGCTCGATGAGATGTGCGGCGGCGGCTTCTTCAAGGATTCAGTCATCCTGGCCACTGGCGCCACCGGCACCGGTAAAACGTTGCTGGTCAGCAAGTTCGTCGAGAACGCCTGCGCCAACAAGGAGCGGGCGATCCTGTTTGCCTACGAGGAATCCCGGGCCCAGCTGCTGCGCAACGCCACCAGCTGGGGCATCGACTTCGAGCAGATGGAGCAGGACGGTCTGCTCAAGATCATCTGTGCCTATCCCGAATCCACGGGATTGGAGGACCACCTCCAGATCATCAAGACCGAAATCAGCCAGTTCAAGCCGTCGCGGATGGCGATCGATTCCCTCAGCGCCCTGGCTCGAGGGGTGAGCCACAATGCCTTCCGCCAGTTTGTGATCGGCGTCACCGGCTACGCCAAGCAAGAGGAGATCGCCGGCTTCTTCACGAACACCTCTGAGGAGTTCATGGGCAGCCACTCGATCACCGATTCCCACATCTCCACCATCACCGACACGATCCTGCTGCTGCAGTACGTAGAGATTCGCGGTGAGATGGCCCGCGCCCTCAACGTGTTCAAGATGCGGGGCTCCTGGCACGACAAGGGCATCCGTGAATTCGTGATCACCAGCAACGGGCCGGAGATCAAAGACTCCTTCTCCAATTTCGAGCGGATCATCTCCGGTGTTCCCCACCGCATCACCACCGATGAGCGCAGTGAGCTGTCGCGGATTGTGCGCGGCGTGGCCGACGACGACCGCTAAGAGACCGCCTGGTCGTAGCGGCGCCGCTCAGCCAGGAGCTGCAGCTCGTCGGTGTCGGAGTCCTCCAGGGGTAAGTCAAACCAGAAGATGGTGCCCACTCCGGGCTCGCTGGCCATGCGCACCTGGGTGCCGTGCTTCTCGAGAATGCCGCGCACGATCGACAGGCCCAGCCCGGTGCCAGCCTCGGTGTGCACAGCGTTTTCGACCCGGAAGAAGCGCTCGAAGATGCGTGCCTGGTCGGCTTCGGAGATGCCACAGCCGCTGTCGGCGATCTCGATCCGTAGCCTGGGCAGCGGTGAGGTGAGCTCGCAACTCGGACTCTCGCTGTTCGGGGCCGTGCTCGGGGAGAGCTGGCAGAGGTCGGGCCACGGGTAGGCCCGCAGCTGCAGTTGTCCGTCTTTGGGGGTGAACTTGAGCGCGTTGCCCACCAGGTTGTCGAACACCTGCAACAGCAGGTCCCAGTTGCCCAACACCCGGGGCAGCAGGGGGTCGGCGTCGAAGGCCAGGGTCACGCCTTTTTCGTCCGCGTTGAGCCGGTAGGTGCGCAGGGTCTGCTCGATGGCGGGGGCCAGCTCCAGGGGTTCGAGGGTCCACACCCGCTCCGACTCCAGGCGGGAGAGGTCGAGCACATCGTTGACGAGTCGGGTGAGGCGATCGGTTTCGGCGTTGGCGATGCCGAGGAATTCCCGTTTTTCCTCCTCGGTGAGCTGGTCGCCCAGGTCGTGGAGGGTTTCCACGTAGCTCTTGATGTTGAACAGCGGCGTGCGCAGCTCGTGGGAGACGTTGCTGATGAAACGGCTCTGGGCGGCGTTGAGTTCCACCTCGCGGGTGAGGTCCTGAATGGTCATGGCGATGCCCTTGAGGCTTTCGCCGCTGGCGTCACGCACCGACTGCAGCACGATCCGCAGCGTGCGAGATGGTTCGCCAAAACTGCAGCGCACATCGGTGGTGTCGCGATCGCGGCAGGTGACGCTGTCGAGGGGGGATTGCAGCTCCATGGCCAGCCGTTCGGGCAGCTCGGCGATCAGGTCGTTGCCTTCGAGGTTGCGTCCCTCCCAGCGGAACAGGCGACGGGCGGTGGGGTTGGCCAGCACGATCGCCCCCTCCGCATCGAGCAGCACGGCACCATCGGCCATGGTGGCGATCAGCGATTGCTGCTTCACCTGGGCGGCGGTGAGCTCTTCGATGTTGGCGGCTTTGTAGTCCTCCAATTGCGAGGCCATGGTGTTGAAGCCCGCCAGCAATTCGCCCAGTTCGCCCCCCACCGGTAGGGCCAGCCGCGTTTCGAACTTGCCGCCGGCGATCGAGCGCACCCCCTGCAACAACTCCTTCACCGGGCGGGTGATGGTGAGGGCGTTGAACACCGCCCCCAGGATCACCAGCACCCAGATCGAGATGAACACCGCCACGGTGACCTCCCGGGTGAGAGCGGCACTGGCCAGCAGGGTTTCATTGGGGTTGATGCCGAGGGCGAGCACCCCGAGGTAGCGCCCCTCGCTCACCATCGGCACGAACACGTCAGTCACCTGGCCGTCTGGGCTGAGGTGCTGGCGGATCAGCGGGGTGTCGGGCCGTTTCTGAAGGTCGGCGGGCAATTCGAGCCGGCGGCTGAGCAGCAGCTCGCTGCTGCCGGAGCTGGCCCCGATCGGGATGCCCAGGTAGATCACCCCTTCGGGGTCGGCGAAGAAGATGTAGCGAAGGCTGCGGCTGGAGCGCCAGAAGCGATCGGCCACCGCCGCCAGCTCGCGGTCGTTGGCCTCGGCCACCAGCGGCGTGACGTTGGCGGAGAGCAGCAGACCCAGATCGCGGGCATAGCGGGTGTCGCTCATCCGGGCATCCCGCTGGATGCCGTTGAGGGCAAAGAAGGTGATGCCCGTCATCAGCAGGCTCACCACCAGGGTGGCCACCGCCAGCAGCTTGGTCTGCAGGCTGAATTCCGCCCACCAGCGGCCCAGGGCAGCGCGCCAGCTCATCGGCTGCGCACCTGATGGCCGATGTCGCGCCGGGCGGTCATGCCCTCGAAGTGCACCTGGGCCAGGCCGGCGTAGGCCCGCTCGAAGGCGTTGTCGAAGTCGTCGGCCTGCGCCACCACTGCCAACACCCGCCCGCCGCTGGTGCGGCAGCTGCCATCTGAGTCGCGGCGGGTGCCGGCGTGGAACAGTTGCAGCTGGGCGCTGGGCTCCAGTTGGCTGGTGATCGGATCGCCTTGGCGGATGGTGCCGGGGTAACCCTGGGCGGCGGCGATCACGCAGGCACTGCAGCCCGCGCTGATCGTCAGCGGTGGGGCTTGGTCGAGGCAGCCGGTGGCGCAGGCCAGCAGCACCTGGGCCAGCTCAGGGCCCAGCAGGGGCATCAGGGTTTCGCACTCCGGATCGCCAAAACGGCAGTTGAATTCGATCACGCTTGGGCCGCTCTCGGTGAGCATCAGGCCGGCGTAGATGACGCCCCGGTAGTCGATGCCGCGGGCCCGGAGCGCGGCCACGGTGGGTTCGAGCACGAGGCGGCGCACCTCCTCCAGGCCTCGGTCATCGAGCAGTGGCGCCGGCGCGTAGGCCCCCATGCCGCCGGTGTTGGGGCCTGTGTCGCCCTCGCCGATGCGCTTGTGGTCCTGGGCGGGGGGCAGCAGCACCATCCGCTCGCCGTCGCAGAGGGCAAACACCGACACTTCTGGCCCGAAGGTGCGCTCCTCCAGCACCAAAGTGGCCCCGGCTGAGTCAGCGTTGGCGTCGAAGCGACCATCAAAGATCTCCGCAATCGCGGCCTGGGCTTCTTCCAGGGTCTCGGCCACGGTGACCCCCTTGCCAGCTGCCAGGCCATCGGCCTTGACCACCAGCGGCCGGCCCTCGCGCTCCAGGATCTGCAGAGCCTGCGCGCAACTGCTGGCGGGCCAGTAGCCGGCGGTGGGGATGCCTGCCTCCAGCATCAGCGCTTTGGCCCACTGCTTGCTGGCTTCCAGCTGGGCCCCGTCGGCCCCCGGCCCGAACACCGGCACCCCCTCGGTCCGCAGGGCGTCGGCCAGACCGGCGGCCAGCGGGGCTTCCGGGCCGACCACCACCAGCTCAATCGCCTGGTCGCGGCAGGCGGCGATCAGGCCGGCCTGATCGGATTCGGCAATCGCCAGCTGCCGGCAGCCGGGCAGGTCGGGCGTGCCGCCATTGCCGGGGGCAATCCACACCGTTTCCACCCCGCTGCAGCGCGCCAGCGCCCAGCCCAGGGCATTTTCACGACCACCGCCACCGATCACCAGGATCCTTGCGGGGGTTGGGCAGGGGGCGGAGGGCATGGGGCCGGGTGAGGGGCGAAACTGGACGTGGATGGGGTGTAGCAGCTCTTCTAGGTTGAACCCTGCTGAGCGGGCCGCCGCGCCCTGTAGTTCGACATGCCGGCAAGCCCAGCGCCATTCTCCCCCCGAGCCCGGCAGCCACTCTCCATGCAGCCCCTGTCCAGGCAGAGCTTGTCCCGGTTGCGGTGCCTCCACGGGCGGGTTGCCCTCGGCGTGGGCATGGGGTTGGTGGCGCTGGGCGGCGCCTTGCCTGCAGCACTCTGGGCCGCGGCCCCACCAGCGGCCCCTGATCCGGCCTTGGCAGCTCTGCTGCGCAGCGGCGATCTCAGCGCCCTCGACGGGGCCTGCTCCGCCGCCCTCCAGCGGGGCGATGGCCCGCAGTTGCGGCTCCTGCAGCAGCGTTTGCTGACGATCAATCCAGCCCCCCAGCCCCTGCCGGTGGTGCTGGCCAATGCCGACAGCTTGCTGAACTGTGGAGCCCCTGATGGGGCTTTGGAGGTGCTCGGCCGCGTGAGCCCTGCGGCGGGGGCCGATCGGGCGCAGTGGCTGGTGCTGCAGTGGCGCGCCGCCCAGGCGGGTTTGCACCACCAGTTGGCTGCCGATGCCCTGGAGCGTCTGGCGGCAGGCAACCTGGCGTCTCTGGCATCGCTGGAGCTGCCGGTCGGCCGGCGCCAGGACGGCACTCCGGTGACGCGCCCGGCCCTGGATCTGCTGGCCAGCCACCTGGAGAGCCTGGGCCAGCGGCAACGGGCGGCCGAGGTGCTGGTCAGTAGTGCCCAGCCCGGGGCCGCGACGGCGGTCCGTCTCTCGCAGGCGGTGGCTCTGCTGGATGGACTGCCTGCCCCTGAGCAGGATCGCCTGCTGGAGCTGGCTCTTGAGCAGGCTGCCGCGGCGGGGGCGTGGGGGCTGGTGGCCCAGATCCTCGATCAGCAGCTGGCCCTCGCCGGCAGCACACCGGAGTCGGCTGCGCGGGTGCGGGAGCGCCGCTTGCGGCTCAGCGGCGGCATCGACGATGCCTACGGAGAATGGCTGCTGCGCCGCCGCGATCCGGCGGGCTCAGCCCGGCAGGTCGAGCTGGAGCGTCAACTGCGTTCTCCTCGCGCCCCCGGCGGCCATGCTGCTCCCCCTACTCCCATGTCCCAGCCATGACGGCTTACAGCCTCGGTTCACTCCTCTATGAAGGCAAGGCCAAGCGCGTCTATGCCACAGACCAGCCCGATGTGGTGGCGGTGGAATACAAGGATGACGCCACGGCCTTCAACGCCCTCAAAAAGGCCCAACTGGCTGGCAAGGGTGAGCTCAACTGCCGGATTTCGGCCCTGCTGTTCGAACACCTGGCTTCCCGTGGGGTGCCCACCCACTACCTGGGGGTTGGAGGAGAGCGTTGGATGCTCTGCCGGCCCGTGCGGGTGATTCCCGTTGAGGTGGTGATCCGCAACACCGCGGCAGGCTCGCTCTGCAAGCAGATGCCGATCGAACCCGGCACGGCTCTGGAGCCACCGCTACTCGATCTCTACTACAAAGACGACGCCTACGGCGATCCCCTGCTCACCGAGGCCCGGTTGGAGCATTTGGGGCTGGTGACCCCGGAGCAGCGCCGGCAGCTGGAGGATCTGGCGCGTCAGGTCAACCGCGAGTTGTTGGCTCTATTTGGCTCGATCGGGCTGCAGTTGGTGGATTTCAAGATCGAACTGGGGTTCACCACCACCGGTGAACTGGTGGTGGCTGATGAGATCAGTCCCGACACCTGTCGCCTCTGGGATCGGGGAGTGGCCGATGCCCAGGACCGCATTCTGGACAAGGATCGATTCCGACAGGATTTAGGTGGTGTTGTCGAGGCCTACGGGGAGGTCCTCAAACGGGTCCAAGGGGCCTGTCCGGAACCCAGGGTCTACGGGTAAGGTCAACGGCATTTGCGGCCCGACCGCACCGCCCCCCAAACACATGGCTGGCTTGCTGGGTTTGAAGGCTGCGTGGCCACTGGTTGGTGCCGCTCTCCTCTCGGCGACTCCTGCCCTCGCCCAGCCAGCCAGCGAACAGCCCGCTGAATCCAGGCCGGTTTCCGAGCAGCTCGATAACCCTCTGGCGGAACCGGCGCCCGCCCCAGCTACCCCTGCCCAGGCCGAACCCGCCCAGGCAGCGCCCACAGCCCAACCGTCCCAGGCCGAACCCGCCCAGCCCGCCGCAAAGGCTGAGCCCAAGGTGTTGATTGCCGAGGTGGTGATCGAGGGCCTCCAGGGCCATCCCGAGCAGGAGCGGCTCGAGTTGGCCGCCTACGCCGCCATGGCGGCCACCCCCGGCATCCAGGTAACCCGCTCGGAACTTCAGACCGACCTCTCGGCGATCTACGCCAGCGGCTGGTTTTCCGATGTGCGCATCCAGCCTGTTGATGGCCCCTTGGGCGTCCGTCTTGTGGTGGTGGTGGTTGCCAACCCGGTGCTGGAGGAGGTCAAGCTCGATTCCTCCGACCTGAAGCTGCCCGAGCAAGTGGTTAAGGACACCTTTGCGGCGGACTACGACAAGACTCTCAACCTCAACACTCTGCAGACCCGCATGCAGGAGCTGCAGCGCTGGTATGCCGACCAGGGCTATTCCCTGGCCCGGATAACCGGGCCCAGTCGGGTGAGTCCGGAAGGGGTGGTGGAGCTGCTGGTGCGTCAGGGCACCGTCGAGGGGGTGGAGGTTCAGTTCCTCAATAAAGAGGGCTCGGCCACCAACGACAAGGGCGAGCCGATCCGGGGCAAGACCAAGCCCTGGGTGGTGACCCGGGAGGTCTCCTTGCGGCCCGGTCAGGTGTTCAACCGCCGCGAGCTGGAGGAGGACATCAAGCGCATCTATGGCACCGGCTTGTTCAGCGACGTCAAGGTGACACTTAAGCCGGTGCCGGCCGAGCCCGGCAAGGTTGTGATTGTGCTGGGCATCGTCGAGCAGTCCAGCGGTTCCCTCTCCGGTGGTCTGGGCTACAGCCAGGACCAGGGTGTGTTCGGCCAGATCCAGCTGCAGGAGAGCAACCTGTTTGGTCGCGCCTGGGATCTGGGTACCAACATCTCCTACGGGCAATACGGCGGCCTCGGGGATATCACCTTCACCGACCCCTGGATCAAGGACAACAAGTACCGCACCTCGTTCCGGGCCCGCTTCTTCTTCAGCCGGGAAGTTCCCCAGCTGTTCCAGAATGAAAACAACAACGCATTGAATCTTCAGGATTTTAATGGAGCTGATTTTAATGTTGTTACAAGCGGTCCTGTAGATGTAAGTGGTGGTGACGTTGAAGTCTCGACTAACTTTGACACTGTGGCGATTCAGCGGATCGGCGCCAATATTCAGTTTGTGCGCCCTCTGAATGGAGGTAATCCTTATAAGAAAGCCCCTTGGAATCTGATCCTTTCCTTTGGGGGGCAGGAAGTCACGCCGATGGACTTTTCTGGAAGTAAGTATTCCTACGGGGTGGTAGGCGTCACCACTTCGCCTCAGAATGTCCCTAGCAGCCAGGTCATATGCCTTGCCTACAACTGTGCTTCTGAAAACCAGTTGGTGAGTTTCCGGGTGGGTGCCACTTACAGCACCCTTGACGATGCCCGCAATCCCACCAGAGGAAACTATCTCAGTCTGAGCACCGAGCAGTTTATTTCTGTGGGAGAAAATTCACCCACGTTCAACCGTGTGCGGGGCAGCTTCACTCACTACATCCCGGTGGAGTGGTTAAAGATTTTCAAGGGTTGCCGTCCTAAGCCGGGTGAGACCAAGGATTGCAAACAGGCCCTCGCCTTCCAGGTGTCGGCTGGTTCGTTGATCGGCAGTGAGATTCCGCCCTATGAAGCATTCTGTTTGGGGGGTGGCAATTCCGTGCGCGGTTACTACGACTGTGACCTTGGTGTGGGCAAGAGCTTTGCTGAAGCCACGATCGAATATCGCTTTCCAATCTTCAGCATCATCAGTGGCGAGATTTTCTTTGATGCCGGCTCCACCTTCGGCACCCAGGGTGACATCCCCGGCAACCCTGGTGGTCTGCTCGGCAAGAAGGGCGAGGGCTATTCCCCGGGGATCGGTCTCATCGTCACCACTCCTGTGGGACCCCTGCGCCTCGAAGCCGCCACCCAGGAGTTCACCAGTGACTGGCGCTTCAACCTCGGCGTGGGCTGGAAGTTTTAGTGGTGCAGTGGCCTGCTGATTACACCGAAGCCTGGACTCTCCAAACCCCGGTGCAGCGCCGCGGTGTGGGCCTGCACAACGGCCAGGAGGCCACGGTGCGGCTGCAGGCCTCGGAGCGTCCGGGTTTCTGGGTGGGCTGGCTCGATGCACCAGAGCTTCCGCTGTGCCGATTGGCGCCAGGCCAGGTGAGTGACACCCAGCTGTGCACGGCCTTGCAGCTGGGCCCACGCCGGCTGGCCACGGTGGAGCACCTGCTGGCAGCCTTGGCCGGCACCGGGGTGACCCAGGCGGAGATTCTGGTGAGCGGTGAGGAGATTCCCCTGTTGGATGGATCGGCCCTGCCCTGGGTGGAGGCCTTGGCCGAGGCGGGGTTGCGGGCCCTGTCAGCCCCCTCTACTGGCGTGGAGCTGGAGGCACCGCTGACGGTGAGCCATGGCTCCAGCTTTGCCACGGCGTTGCCTTACGACGGCCTGCGGCTGGGCGCTGCCATCGAGTTCACCGATGCGGCTATCGGGCGCCAGCTGTTTTCCCTGGAGCTCACCCCTTGCACGTTTGTTGATGAGATCGCCCCGGCACGCACCTTTGGTCTGCGCTCCCAGGTGGATCAGTTGCGGGCAGCGGGGTTGATTCAGGGGGGCTGTCTTGAGAATGCCCTGGTGTGTGACGGCGAGACCTGGCTCAACCCGCCGCTGCGGTTTGCCGAGGAACCCGTGCGCCATAAAATCCTGGACCTGTTGGGAGACCTTGCACTCGTCGGCCTACCTCGGGCCCAGATTTTCGCTTACCGCGGCTCCCATGGGCTTCACACCTCCCTGGCGGCTGCTTTGGCTGACTTGCCTCCTGCCATTTCCTCTCCCGGTTGATCCCCTTGTCTGAGTCCAGTTCTCCGGTTCCCGCATCTCCGCTGCCCGCCTCAGCGGGATCCAGCAGGGAGGTGATTCTCACCACGGAGCAAATCCAGGGATTGCTGCCCCACCGCTACCCCTTCGCCCTGGTGGATCGGGTGATTGAGCATGAGCCCGGCAAGCGGGCTGTGGCGATCAAAAATGTCACCATCAACGAGCCGCAGTTTCAGGGCCATTTCCCGGGCCGCCCGCTGATGCCGGGGGTGTTGATCGTGGAGGCCATGGCCCAGGTGGGCGGCCTGATCGTGACCCAGATGCCCGATCTGCCCAAGGGGTTGTTTGTGTTCGCCGGAATCGACGGGGTGCGCTTTCGCCGGCCTGTGGTGCCTGGCGACCAGCTGCTGATCACTTGTGAGTTGCTCAGCCTCAAGCGCCAGCGCTTCGGCAAGGTGAAGGCGGAGGCCAGCGTCGATGGTCAGCTGGCCTGCTCCGGCGAACTGATGTTTTCACTGGTGGATTGAGCGATGGCCACGACCATCCATCCCACCGCCGTCGTTGATCCCAGGGCCGAGCTGGCCGATGGGGTCAGTGTGGGGCCCTATGCGGTGATCGGCCCTGAGGTTCAGCTCGGCCCCGATTGCCGCATCGGCCCCCATGTGGTGCTCGATGGTCGGGTGCGGATGGGCCGCGGCAACCGCATCTTTCCTGGCGCCTGCATCGGCCTGGAGCCCCAGGATCTGAAATACACCGGCGATCCCACCGAGGTGGTGCTCGGCGACGACAACACCATCCGTGAGTGCGTCACCATCAATCGCGCCACGACCGGTCATCAACAGACGCGCCTGGGCAGCGGCAACCTGTTGATGGCCTACAGCCATCTCGGCCACAACTGTGAACTGGGTGACCGGATTGTGATCGCCAATGGGGTGGCTGTGGCCGGCCATGTGGTGATCGGCGACCGTGCGGTGATCGGAGGCGTGTTGGGCGTCCATCAGTTTGTGCACATCGGCACTCTGGCGATGGTGGGGGGGATGAGCCGGATCGAGCGGGATGTGCCCCCATTCACGATGGTCGAGGGTCATCCATCCCGCGTGCGGGCCCTCAACAAGATCGGCCTGCGTCGCAGTGGCCTGGTGGAGCTTGACGACGGCCAGCAGTTTGAAGACCTCAAACAGGCCTGGTCCCTGCTGTATCGCCGCGGTCTGACTCTGGCAGAGGCCATGGGGCAACTGCGCTGTCAGCCCCTGCAGGGTGCTGCCGATCAGCTCTGCACGTTCCTGGAAGCCTCCCTAGGCCCGTCCCGCCGTGGGCCGATTCCGGGGGCGCGCTGATGCTGCGGCTGCTGGTGAGCACCGGTGAGGTGTCTGGGGATCTGCAGGGGGCCCTGTTGGTCAGGGCGCTGCATGAGGAGGCCCAGCGCCGCCGGCTGGATCTGGAGATCGTGGCGCTGGGCGGCGAGCGGATGGAGCGGGCCGGGGCCCAGTTGCTGGCCAACACCACCCGCATGGGGGCCATCGGCCTGCTGGAGGCCATCCCCTTTGTGCTGCCCACCTTGAAATTGCAGCGGCGCCTCAAGCGTTGGTTCCGCCGTGACCCGCCCGATGGCGTGGTGCTGATCGACTACATGGGCCCCAACGTGAGCCTGGGGCTGCGCCTCAAGCGCAAGTTCCCCAGGGTGCCGGTCACCTATTACATCGCCCCCCAGGAATGGGCCTTCAAATTCGGCAATGGCGGCCGCTCCAATCTGATCAGCTTCACCAACCAGATCCTGGCGATCTTCCAGGAAGAAGCCCGCTTCTACCGCTGCCGCGGCGCCAACGTCACCTACGTGGGCCATCCGCTGCTGGACACCATCGGCCAGCTGCCCAGCCGCCAGGAGGCCCTGCGTCAGCTTGGCCTGCGTGATGCGCCGGTGCTGCTGCTGATGCCGGCGTCGCGGCGCCAGGAGATCCGCTACATGCTGCCCCACATCGTGGCGGCGGCGGCGGAGCTGCAGCGTCAGCGGCCCGAGCTGCAGGTGGTGGTGCCGGCCGGTCTGCCGGGGTTTGAAGCCCATCTGTCGAGGCAGTTGAGCCAGGCAGGGGTGCGCGCCGAGATCATCGCCGCCTCCGATTCCGACCAGCTCAAGGCCTGCCTCTGTGCCGCAGCGGATCTGGCCCTGGCCAAGTCGGGCACCGTCAACCTTGAGCTGGCCCTGCGGGGCGTGCCCCAGGTGGTGGTGTATCGCGTCAGCGGGGTAACCGCCTTTGTGGCCCGCCACATCCTGCGCTTCAGCGTGCCCCACATTTCGCCGGTCAACCTGGTGCTGGGCGAGCGGCTCGTGCCCGAGTTGCTGCAGGAAGATCTCTCTGCTGCGGCGATCGTGAGGGAAGCTCTGCCCCTGCTCGATGGCGCCAGTGCGGCCCGCCACAGCATGCTGGAGGGCTACCGCCGTCTGCGGCTCGAATTGGGGGAGCCTGGCGTCACCCAGCGGGCGGCCGCGGCCATCTTTGACCAGGTGCTCAACGCCGCATGATCCGAACCCCCCGGCCCCTGGCTTGGCTGCCCAACCTGGTGCTGCCTGTGCTGCTCCCTCTTCTGCTCCTGCTGCCGCTGGGCCTGTTGTCGCCCGGCCCAGCCTGGGCAGCCCCGGCCCAGAAGGCTGCTTCGCTTCAAGAGGCCGTGCTGGCGGGGGGCTGTTTCTGGTGCCTGGAGCACGACCTCGAGAGCTTGCCCGGAGTGCTGGATGCCGAGAGCGGTTACAGCGGCGGGACCGTGGCCCAGCCCACCTATGGCCAGGTATCGGCCGGAGCCACCGGCCACCAGGAGGTGGTGCGGGTGCGCTTTGATCCCGCTCGCCTCAGCTACGCCGCCCTGCTGCGGGCGTACTGGCGCAACATCGATCCCCTCGATGGCGGCGGTCAGTTCTGCGATCGCGGCACCTCCTACCGGCCCGTCATCTTCACCAGTGGCCCTGAGCAGCAGACCCAGGCCCAGGCCAGCCGCCTGGCGGCAGCTGCGGAGCTGGGCCGTCCCGCTGCCAGCCTGCAGGTGCAGATCAAGCCCCTGACGCGCTTCTGGCCGGCGGAGGGCTACCACCAGAACTACGCGGAGCGCAACAGCGTCAAATACAACTACTACCGCTGGGCCTGCGGCCGGGATCGGCGGCTCGACTCGGTGTGGGGCAAGCGAGCCCGCAGCGGCATCGCCTGGGTTTCGAGCAGGAAGTCCTGACGCAAGACCGGTAACCGGGGATCAGCAGGCCCGTGAACTCTGCTGCAATTGTGAGGAAAATCTGTAGAAGCGAGGTGGTTTTGGTCGGTCAAACGGCTGTAGTGGAGCGGCTTTCCGCTCTTCCCAAGCCCTTGACCCTTCCCTACCGTGATACGTGTCTCTGTGCACTGCCCTGTATGTATCTGCTGACCATTCGCGACGGTCTGCAGACCCGCCACGTTGGGCCTTACGGGAGCCCGAAGCAGGCTGCGGATGATCTGGATCGCCTGCTGCCCCTCTGTGGGGAGCGGGCCCGCTGGCAGATCCATGCCCTCGAATCGCCTGCCCAGCTGATGGCCAGCCTGGGGGCAGCCGCTAGCGCTGATGTGGGCGTGGCCGCCTGAGAACCGCCTTCAGCTGCGGCCGGGATAGCCGCGCAGCAGGCCGCTTTCGACCATCAGACCCACGCCCGCATTGATCAGGATCAGGCCGAAGGTGCCATACCAAAACCAGGGGCCGGGGCTGGTGAGTGTCTCCACCTTGCCGCTGGCCGCCAGCACCTGAATGCCCTTACGGATCACCGCTTCACCGAAGAGGCAGAGCCCCGCCGGCAGCAGCAGCACCCCCAGCTGAGCTTTGACGTACCAGCGGATCTTCTGAACGGCCATGGAGCGAACAAAGTCGTCAGGACTCCAAACCTAGGCTGTTGATCAAATCCGGGCTGCTGCTCCTGTGGCGGCGCCGGAGCAGATCCAGTTCACCAGGGTGCGCACGCCGAAACCGGTGGCTCCGGCCGGGTCGGCCCCCCGCCCCTTGTCACTCCAGACCGTGCCGGCGATATCGAGGTGGGCCCAGGCCAGCTTCGGGGTGACGAAGTCCTGCAGGAACAGGGCGGCGGTGATCGAGCCGCCAGGGCGGGGACCGGTGTTTTTGAGGTCGGCGACCGGGCTCTTGAGCCCGGCCTTGTAGGAGCTGCGCAGGGGCATCCGCCACAGGTCTTCGCCGCCGGCCTGACCAGCGCCCAGCAGCGCCTCTGCCAGGCCGTCGTTGTTGGACCACAGCCCCGCCATTTCCTCACCCAGGGCGATCACGCAGGCACCGGTGAGGGTGGCCAGGTCCACCACCGCATCGGGCTCCAGCTTGCAGGCATACACCAGGGCGTCGGCCAGGGTGAGGCGCCCCTCGGCGTCGGTGTTGTTGATCTCGATGGTCTTGCCGTTGGAGGCGGTGAGGATGTCGCCCGGGTGCACGGCGCCGCCGCTGATCATGTTTTCGCAGGCCGCCACGATCACGTGCACCTCCACGCCGGCGGGCTTCAGCTCGGCGATGGCACGGGCTGCCCCCAGCACCGAGGCGCTGCCGCCCATGTCGTACTTCATCATCTCGATCTGGGAGCCGGCGGTTTTGAGGTTGTAGCCGCCGGAATCGAAGGTGAGACCCTTGCCCACCAGGGCGATGCGGCGTTGCACGGGCCCGGGCGGGGTGTAGGTGAGATGGATGAATTTCGGGGCCAGATCGGACCCCTGGGCGACGCCGAGGTAGGCCCCCATGCCGAGGGCTTCGCAGTCGCTGCGCTCCAGCACCCGCAGCGTGATGCCGAAGTCCCGAGCGATGGCCGCGGCGGTGTCGGCCAGGTGCTGGGGTGTCGCCACATTGGGGGGCGCAGCCACCAGTTCGCGGGCCAGTTCAACGCCGGCGCAGGTGGCGTTCACCGCAGCCAGGGTGGGCTCGGCTGCCTTGGCTACCCCGATCAGGCTCACCGTGGCGGGCTGGGGCCTGGGCTCGGCTTCGCTCTTGAAGCGCTGATCACTGAAAAGGGCCAGGCGGGTGGCTTCTGCCATGGCGCGGGCGGCGGCGCCGGCCTCCAATCCTTCGATCGGCAGGGCCAGGGCCAGGTGGCGGGCTCCGGCGGCCACCGCGGCCTGGCTGGCGGCGGCGGCGGCCTGGCGTAGGCCGGCCAGGCTGAGGTCGGCCGGGGCGCCCAGGCCCACCAGGATCAGGGTCTGGGGGGTGGCGTCCAGGCGATCCAGGCTGAGGCATTCGCCCGGCTTGGCCTTGAAGCGCCGCTGTTCGAGGCGTTCGGCCAGCGGCTGGCCCAGGGCCGTGGTCAGCTGCTGCAGCTGGGGGTGCTCCGGGCGATCGTCGGCACCGGCAAACAAGCCGACGGCCAGGCAGTCGCCGTCCCACTGGCTCAGGGCCGCGGGGAGGTGTTCGGGGATGCAGCGAAACTCCATGGGCCGGCCGGGGGTGGCGGCGATCGTAGCCAGCGCGCCTAGGTGGGATCGGCCTGGAACGGTGTGGCCCAGCGGCTGCGCGTCTCTTTGTTGAAGGGCGGCAGCCAGCGGCGGATCAGCGCCTGCTCCAGGGCCCGCCGTGGCCGGACTTCAGCGGGCACATCCAGCCAGAAGCGAATGCTGAGCTGGCAGCTCAGGCCGACCTTCAGCAGGGCCTCGCTGTAGGCGGCCAGATAGGCCTTGCAATCGTGTTCGCCTTTCCAGCGCCGATCCGCTCGGCCGGTTTCGCCCACATAGAGCAGCAGCGGTTGGGGCTGGCCGGCGGGACGATCGGTGACGAGGTACAGGGCGGCCCCCTGCTGGGGTGCGGCGGGCCAGCGCCAGAACGACAGGGGCTGGGGCTGCAGGCTGAGGGGCTGGAAGCGCTCGGCTTGGCTCTGGGGATCCTCGGGAGGGGTGGCAAACAACGAACCCTGCTGGCTGGCCGGCTCCTGGTTGGCAAACAGGGGCAGCTGGTGGGCCGCCAGCCGGGCCTGCCACTCCTGCAGCTGGTGGGTCAACAGAGGGAGATCGGCGCCCTCGGCATGGGCCGCTCCCCCGAGGGCTGATCCAGCAAACAACTCCCCCTGGCGCGCCACGGCCTTAGGACCCCTTGCTGGCAGGCGGCAGCACCGGCCCGGCCGGGCCCGGTTGGAAGCGCACCTTGCCGATCCAGGCTTCCACCAACGCCGCCGGCAGCTGCAGGCGCTGTTGCAGGTCGGCCAGATCGCGGAAGGGGCCTCGCCCCCGTTCGCGCAGCAGCCGGCGCAGCCGTTCCGGATCCAGTCCCAGTCCTTCGAGTTGCGTGGCCGTGGCGCGGTTCAGATCCAGGGGGCTGAACGGTTGCACCGGCAGGGCGGGTTCGCCATACCAGCGAAACTCCAACAGGGGGTCCCAGCTCTCCACCACCGCTGCGGGCAGCTCCAGCACCCGTTGCAGATCCTCGATCCCGCTGAGCTGCACGCCGCCGGCCTGGAGCCGTAGCAACAGGTCCACCTGGGCCCCTTCGATGCCCGGCAGTCGCAGCCAGTCGGCAGGGGTGGCGCGGTTGACGTCCAGGCGCCAGCCCAGGGCGGCGGCGCGACGAACCGCCCCGGCATCCTCAAGCTTGAGCGCGGGGTTCTGCTGCAGCTTGAGAGCCAGCAGATCCCGTTCCACCTGCTCGCGATCCCAGCTGTCCTGCTGGTCGGCGGGGCGCGACCGCTCGGGCTGGGGACTGGGGCGGGCGGCTGGGATCTGCCCGGTGGCCCTCAGCAGCTGACGCGCGAGGGGATCCAACCAGTGCCGCTGGGCCATGGCGGATCGCGACTGCAACAACGGTTGACCGAACCTAGCGGCCAGCTCAGTCTTCGGGCCAGTCGATCAGCCCCCAGCGCAGCCCCAGCACGGCGGCGTGGGTGCGGTCGCGGGCCGGCAGCTTGCGGCACAGGTGACGCAGGTGGGTTTTCACCGTGTCTGCTGAAACGTAGAGCTGCTGGCCGATTTCGCCGTTGCTGTCACCCCGGGCCACGAGGCTGAGCACCTGCCGCTCCCGCTCGCTCAGCGGTTCGAGCGGGCCGCCATCGCCATGGCCCCGGCGAAACAGCTCCGTCAGGCTGCGGTCGACGTACACCCCGCCGCCGCTGATGGCATGGAGGGCGGCGATGGCGCTACCCAGCCCCAGGCGGGATTCCACCAGCAACCCGTCGCAGCCGGCCTCAATGGCGGCTTGGATGGCGTCCTGGCGCTGCTCCTGGCTGATCAGCAGCAGGGTGTGAATGGTGGGCCAGCGTTGCTTGATCGCCTGTACCAGGGCCACGCCGGAGCCCTCCTCCAGGGTGTCGCTGAGAAACACCATCGTGGGCTGGTGCTGTTCCACCAGGGCCAGGCCGGCTGCTGCGCAGGTGGCGGCCCCCACCAGGTGGTCCTGGCCGATCAGACCGCCCACAAACAGGCTCAGCAGGGCCCGGTTGCCGAAGCAGGCCACCAGCCGAGCGTCCCGCAGCAGGTTGTGGATCTGGCTGGTGTTGCGCCGGATCTGGTCGAGTTTGGGCGTGAAGTCCATGGGTGGGGTTCACGGCAGCTTCGGGTTCGCGTCGGCCGCATACTGTTCGCATGCTGGCGAAGGCTGGCCGCACCGGCATCGGGATGCGGCATGGGAATTACGTCTATCCGCACTCCCCAGGGCCGGCTCGCTTCACCAGAATCACTGGAATGCAGCGCTGCCAGGGTCATGGCGTTCTTTGAATCCGAGATCGTTCAGGACGAAGCCAAGCGCCTGTTTGGCGACTACCAGCAGCTGATGCAGCTGGGCAGTGAGTACGGCAAGTTCGATCGGGAGGGCAAGAAGCTCTACATCGAAAAGATGGAAGACATGATGGAGCGCTATCGGGTGTTCATGAAGCGCTTCGAGCTCTCCGAGGATTTCCAGGCCAAGCTCACCGTTGAGCAGCTGCGCACCCAGCTCGGTCAGTTCGGCCTGACGCCGGAAATGATGTTTCAGCAGATGCACCAGACCCTCGAGCGCATGAAGGGTCAGCTCGATGCTCCCGCCTAAGGCCTGACGGCGATCCTGCCGCGGCTGCGTACGATCCGGCCACTCAGCCGCCCCGGGCCCCGGTGCCGATGACAGGACCGCAACCAACCGTCGTGCCCCCTCATGGGGCCTTGCCGGCCTGGGTCGCCCGGGGGATGGCGGATCTGTTTCCGGCCGCCGCTGGTGCTGGGGAGGATCCCGATCAGCAGCTGGCGGCTCGCATCGCCGAGGCCGAGCGCACTGGCCGGTCCCTGCGCATCAAGCTCGGCATCGACCCCACCGGCTCCGACATCCACCTAGGGCACTCGATTCTGTTCCGCAAGCTGCGGGCCTTCCAGGATGCGGGCCACACCGCCGTGCTGATCATTGGCGACTTCACCGCCCGCATCGGCGATCCCACCGGCAAGAGCGCCACCCGGGTGCAGCTCAGCGCCGCCGCGGTGGAGGCCAATGCCGAAACCTATCTGGTGCAGCTCGGACTCGGCCAGGATCCGGCGCGCGCGCTGCTGGATTTCGAGACCCCTGGCCGCCTCGAGGTGCGCCGCAACAGCGAGTGGCTCGCGGGTCTCGATTTGCCCGAGGTGATCGAGCTGCTCGGCACCTCCACCGTGGGCCAGATGCTGGCCAAGGAGGATTTCGCCAACCGCTACGGCTCGGGCACGCCCATTTCCCTGCACGAATTCCTCTACCCGCTGCTGCAGGGCTACGACTCGGTGCAGCTGCAGGCCGACGTGGAGCTGGGCGGCACCGACCAGAAGTTCAACGTGGCCATGGGCCGGGATCTGCAGCGCCACTTCGGCCAGCGGCCCCAATTTGGCTTGTTGTTGCCGATCCTGCCGGGGCTCGATGGCGTGCAGAAGATGAGCAAAAGCCTGGGCAACACCGTGGGCCTCTCCGAAGACCCGCTCTCGATGTATTCCAAGCTTGAGAAGGTGCCGGATGCGGTGGTGAACGACTACCTCACCTTGCTCACCGACCTGGAGTTGGCTGCTCTTCCGGAGAATCCCCGCGAGCGTCAGAAGGTGATGGCCCTAGAGATCACCCGGGCTCGCCATGGTGATGCGGCGGCTGATGCGGCCCAGGTGGATGCGGCCAAGCTTGTGGGTGGTGCCCAGGGTGCCGGGGCGGCCGATGCCGAGGTGCCGGAGGCTTCCCTTGCGGCAGTGAACTTCCCCGCCAAGGCTTTTTATCTGCTCAGTGCCGTGGGGATCTGCGCCAGCAGCAGCGAGGCCCGGCGCCAGATCCAGGGGGGTGGGGTGAAGCTCGATGGGGAGAAGTTGGCCGATCCCAACCAGGAGTTCACCGGCCCGGCCGAGCTCGCCGGCAAGGTGCTGCAATTGGGCAAGAAGACGTTCCGGCGGCTGGTGGTGGGCTGATGGCTGGGCTCCAGGGTGCACATCCGGCCGATCGAATCATCGTGGCCCTCGATGGCATGGCGCCGGATCAGGCACTCGCCTTCGCCGCGGCGATTCCTGAGCTGCGCTGGGTGAAGGTGGGCCTCGAATTGTTTGTGGCGGGCGGCCCGGCGGTGGTGCGGCAGCTGCGCGATCAGGGCAAGCGGGTGTTTCTCGATCTCAAGTTCCACGACATCCCCGCCACCATGGCCGCCGCCTGCCGCAGCGCCACGCGCCTCGGGGCTGAGCTGATCACGGTGCACGCCTGTGCCGGCCATGACGCCTTGGCTGCCGCCCAGGCTGCAGCCCTGGAGGCCGCCGCCGCCGCCGGTCTGCCCGTGCCCACCTTGCTGGCCGTGACGGTGCTCACCAGCTGGGAGGCCGCGCGCTTCTCTGCGCAGTTGGCTGTTGATGAGCCGCTGGAGGCCTATGTGCCCAGGCTGGCCCGGCTGGCGGCGGCGGCTGGCATCGGCGGCTGCGTGTGCTCTCCCCTAGAGGTGGCGGCCCTGCGGGAAGCCCACCCTCAGCCCTTTGCCCTGGTGACACCGGGCATTCGCCCGGCTGGCTCTGCCCTGGGGGATCAGCAGCGGGTGATGACGCCGGCCCAGGCCCTGGTGGCGGGTGCCAGCCAGTTGGTGATCGGCCGCCCGATCACGGCCGCGCCCGATCCCGGGGCGGCCTTCGCGGCCTGCTGCGCTGAGCTCTCAGGCCACCTGTGAGCCCTGGGGCACCAGCTCGGCGTAGAGCGCCTCGAGGGCGTCGATGTTGCCTTCCAAGGTGTAGCGCTCCAGGGCCCGGGCCCGGGCCCGGCGGCCCAGCTCTGCCGTGAGCACCGGCTGATCCCGCAGCACCGGCAGCAAGGTGCGCAGCTGGGTGGTGACCCCCTGGGTGCTGATCACGATGCCGGCGCCCCCCTCCAGCACTTCGCCGTCGGCGCCGGCGTCGGTGGCGATGCAGGCGGTGCCGCTGGCCATCGCTTCGAGCAGGGCCAGGCTGAGTCCCTCCACCAGTGACGGCAGCAGAAACACCTCGGCCAGCTGTTGGAAGGCCACCCGCCGCTCCAGGCTGGGCTCATAGCCCCACCACACCACGTCGGGTTCATCACCCGTGGCCTGCAGGGCGCTGCGCAGGGGGCCATCGCCGACGATCACCAGCACGCAACCCGCCGGGCGCACCAGCCGCCAGGCCTTGATCAGGGCTTCGACGTTCTTCTCGGTGGCCACCCGGCCCATGTAGAGGAAGACGCGCCGGCCGGCAAAGCGCTGACGCAGCTCCTGCAGCTCGGGGCTGGTTGCTGCCTGGGGGGCCGTGGCCGGTGCCGGGCACCAGGTGTCGGTGTCGACGCCATTGGGAATCACGGCCAGCCGTTCGGCCCGCACGCCCAGGCGCAGCAGCACCTCGGCCTGCAGCTCCGAAAACACGATCACCCGGTCGAATTTGGCCAGGGTTGGGGCGTAGAGCTGGTAGGTGAGCTGCTGGGTGCCGGCGGTGAGATTGCGCAGGCTCGCATCGAAGGCCGGATGGAAGGTGGCCACCACCGGCAGCCCCAGCTGCTGGCAGAGATCGGGCAGGCGGAAATCCAGCGGCGAGAGCGTCAGGCTGGCGTGCACCAGGTCGGGCTTGAGCCGCTCCAGGGATTCCCGCAGCTCCCGCTGGGCGCCCAGCGAAGGAATCGTGTACACCTGCGATTTGACCAGGTAGGGCAGGGCCACTTCCGGGCCGCCGCCATTGCTGTCGCCGAGCGTGTCCACCTCATGCAGGGCTTCACCCGATCGGCCCAGGTTGCCGGCGGGGGTGTCGAAGTGGATGAAGCTGATCCCGTGGCCGCGGCTGCGCAGCGCATGGGTGGTGCTCAGTCCGTAGGTGACATTGCCGCAGAACGGGGTTTTCTTGCCCAGCCAGGCAATGTGGGCCACCAAGCCTCGCTCGACCGCCAAGCCACGCTAACAGCGTCGCCACGGCCGCTCCACCACGGCTGCCGTCAGGGCGATCGCAGCCAGCCCCCACAGCACCGGCAGCAGGCCGTAGCGGCTCACCACCGCTCCAGCCAGCACCAGCGGCAGGCTCAGGGCGATGTTGATCAGGTTGTTCTGCAGGCCGAACACCTTGCCGCGCAGCTCCTCGGGCGTCTCCTCCTGGATCGTGGTCTGGGCGGGGATCGCCAACAGGGCCGACCCCACCCCGAGCACGGCGCAGAGCAGCAGGGTGAACACGAGGTTGCCGCGCAGCTGGCCCAGCAGTACCAGGCTCCAGCCGATGGTGCCCAGCCCCGTGGCGGCCAGGTGGCGGCGGTTGATGCCCTGGCCGAGCTGGGCCACCGCCAGGGCTCCGGTCGCCAGACCCAGGCCGCTCATGGCTAGCAGGGTGCCGAACTGGGTGGGGCCCAGCCCAGGGATGGCGGAGGCCAGGCTGATGGCCAGCACGTAGAGGGCCGCCAGCAGGCTGTAGAGCAGCACCAGCTGCACCATGGCGCTGCGCACCCGCGGCCGCTCCCGCAACACCTGGACGCCCTCACCGATTTCCTGCCACACGGAGCTGCGGCTGAGGGGCCGGGGCTGTTCCCGCCAGCGGATCCGGCTGATCGCCACGGCCGCAAGCCCATAACAAAAAGGCAGCAGCAGGAATTCACCGCCCTCAATGCCGATCTGGCGCAAGCCCAGCTGCAGCAGCCGCAGGATCGGGTCGCCCAGGGCGAAGCCCACAATCGTGGCGGCCATGCTGGTGGCCTGGTAGAGCGAATTGGCCGCCAGCAGCTGATCGCCAGGCACCAACTGGGGGATGGCGGCCTGTTCGGCGGGGGCGAAGAACTGGGTGAGCACCGATTCGAGAAAGGTCATCAGCACCAGACCCCAGTAGCCCCAGCTGAGGCCAAGCCATTCGGGACCCTCCACCAGGCAGAAGGGGGCCAGCAGCACCAGCGCCGCCCGCAGTCCGTTGGAGGCCACCATCACGGCCCGTTTGGGCCAGCGGTCGGCCCATACCCCGGCCACCGTGCCGAGCAGCATCGCCGGAATCGTGTTGGCCACGTAGATGCCCGTGGCCAGCAGGGTGATCATCTGGGCCCGGGTTTCGGGCAGATCGAGGCGGATCGCCGAGGCCGCCTCAGCCAGGGCGGGGTTGGCCTCCGGGGTGCCCTTCACCCAGGTCTGGGCGATCAGGAACACCATCAACACGATGTAGAACTTGTCGGCCAGCTGCGAAAAGATCTGGCCCAGCCACAGCCGGCGGAAATCGGGCAGCGCCAGAACGCCCTGCAAGCCTGTGGCGTGGGAACTGCCGCTCAATCTGGCCTGGGCCGCTTCTGGCCCGTCATGATGCCGCAAGGCCAGGAGCCAGGCCCGTGCGCAGCAGCCGGTAGGCCCGCGGTTTGCGGCCCAGGTGCTCCTGGGTCCAGTGCTCCACCAGCTCGAGCAGGTGCAGCCACACCGGCAGCGGTCCCATCAGCTCGCCATCGCGCCGGCGGGGCAGGTTGGGCCGCAGCAGCCGTTGCAGCAGGGCCAGCTCCGAGGCGTTGAGCACCACCCGCGCCCCCGGCACCCCGCCGATCGCCAGACCCTCGCTGGGCACCAGGCTGCAGCGCCAGTCCCAGTTGCCCAGTGGCGGCTCCAGGGGCTCGCCGCTGCGGGCGCAGCGGCCCAGCGGCAGGGCATAGCCGCCCAGGGCGAGCAGGTGAACGCTCCCTTGCACCGCGATCGCCAGGGCCTCCAGATCACAGCCCCGCTCGCGCACCAGCCCATCGAGGCGGCCGAGCTGCATCAGCAGGTCGGCGAGCATGCCTGGCGCCGGGGCTTCGCTGGGCACCAGGGCCAGGCAGAGCTCGCTCAGAGCCTGGGCAGCGGCCAGGGCCTCGAGCTGCTGGGCCAGGCCGCTGTAGCTGCGCAGCACCTTCAGTTGGCGCACCCGCCGCAGGCCGCTGCGGCCGCCCACCTGCAGCCGCAGATGGCTGAGGGGCAGGGCGGCGGCCAGGCTGCTGCGGGGTTTGCGCGCCCCCGGCACCGCCAGCCGGATCACCCCCTGATCGTCGCTGAGCAGGGTCAGCAGGCGGTCGTTTTCACCGAGGGGCTTGCAGCTCAGGGCCAGTCCTTCCAGGCTCTCCTCGGGCACGGCAGGCTCAGCCCCGCAGCGCCTGGGCCAGGGCCACGCCGCGGCTGGTGCCCAGGCGCGTGGCGCCGGCCTCCACCAACGCCAGGGCCTGGTCCAGGTTGGCGATGCCGCCTGAAGCCTTGATCGCGGCCCGGCCCCGGGCCAGCTCCTTGAGCTGCCGCACCTGCTCCACCGTCACCGGCGGACCGAAGCCGCTGCCGGTTTTGAGGAAGCGGGCGCCGGCGTCGATGCTGATCTCCACCAGCAGGGCCAGGGCTTCGGGATCCAGCCGGCCCACCTCCAGGATCACCTTCACGGGCAGGCCCAGCTCGCAGATGGCCGCCAGTTCGTCGTGGATCGGCGTGCTGGCCCGATCGGCCAGGGCTCCGAAATCCGGCACCACATCGAGTTCATCGGCGCCGGCCGCGGCGGCCGCTTCGGCTTCGGCCTGCTTCACCGCCGACGGCACCGCGCCGAAGGGAAACCCCACCACCGCAATCAGTTGGGGGGTGCGGCCCTTGCCCTCCCGGGGCAGCTGCTCCCGGGCAGTGGCCACCCAGCGAGAGGCCACGCACACCCCGGCAAAGCCGAAGTGGCGGGCCTCCTCGCAGCATTGCCGGATCGCGCCCTTGCCCTGGTGAGGATCCAGCAGGGCATGGTCGATCAGGGGGGCCAGGTCGGGCCGGTCGGCGCTCACGCCTCCTTGGCCTGGATCACCCCGAAGCCGCCATGGTTGCGGTGATACACCACCTGGATCTGGCCGCTCTCCGCGTCGCGGAACACGTAGAAGTCGTGGTCGATCAGCTCCAGTTGGTGCAGGGCATCGTCGAGGCTCATCAAGGGCATGGTGTAGTACTTGCGCCGCACGCCCCGGTTGGGCAGTTCGGGCTCCTTGCCGTCCACCAGGGTGGCGCCCGGCGGCGGCAGGTTGGCAGCAGCGCCGGCCTCCTCGTCGCGGGCGGAGCGGTGCACCGGCCCTTGGGTCTGCTCGTGGATGCGGTCTTTGTAGCGGTGCAGCTGGCGGGTGAGCTTGCTGGCCACCAGGTCGATGCTGGCGTAGAGGTTGTCGCTGCGCTCCTGGGCCCGGATCACGGTGCCGTTGGCAAACATCGTCACCTCCACGGTTTGCTGCGGCACCCGCGGGTTGCGGGCCACGGACAGGTGCACGTCGGCCTCTTTGACGAGGCCTTCGTAGTGGTGAATGGCGCGGGTCAGCTTGGTTTCGGTGTACTCCCGGATGGCCGGGGTGACGTCAAGATTGCGGCCATGGATCAGCAGTTTCATCAGATGGCAACCGCCTCCGGTGCTCTGGTGCCCCAACGCTAAGAACGGTTGGTGATGTGCCCCAAGCTCGACGCAATCCTTTTCGAAGCGGCGCAACCGGTGCCTTTTCTGCTGGGCTGGGAAGCCCAGCGCAGCCTGCAGCAACGGTTGCTGCTGGACCCTGAAGGGCCGGAGGCGGTGCTGCTGCTGGAGCATGAGCCCTGCTACACCCTGGGCCGCGGCGCCTCGGAGGCCTTCCTGCGTTTCGATCCGGCCGCCCCGCCGCTGCCGCTGCACCGCATCGATCGCGGCGGCGAGGTGACCCACCACGCTCCGGGCCAGCTGGTGCTCTATCCGGTGCTCAACCTGCAGCGCCATGGCGCTGACCTGCACCTCTACCTGCGCCAGCTGGAGCAGGTGGTGATTGATCTGTTGGCCGGCCTGGATCTGCAGGGGGAACGGATCGCCGGGCTCACCGGGGTGTGGCTGGAGGGCCGCAAGGTGGCGGCCATCGGCGTCGGCGCGCGCCGCTGGATCAGCCAGCACGGCCTCGCCCTCAACGTGGATGGCGACCTGGCGGGCTTTGCGGCGGTGGTGCCCTGCGGCCTCGCCGACCACCCGGTGGGGCGGCTGGCCGACTGGCGGCCAGAGCTCACCAGCGAAGCGCTGCGCCAACCGCTGCTGGCGGCCCTGGCCGATCGGTTTGGTCTAGCCCTGCGTCCACCGGGTCCGCAGGAACGGCTGCAGGGGTGGTAACCCTGGGGCTGAGCTCCGCCGCCTCTCTCGCCATGGCCCGCGCCGTCTCCCCCGCTGAGATCCACTGGACTGGCAGCCGCCCCGATCAGCAGGCCCTGGCCCGTCGCAGCGACTGGAGTGGGCTCACCGGCCTGGAGCAACTCTGGCCCGTGCTGGCCGAGCGCCACGGTGAGGCCCTGGCCCTGGAAGCCCCCCACGCGGCCACGCCGGAGCAGCTCAGCTACCGCCAGCTGCACCAGCGCATCGAGCAGGCCGCGGCGGCCTTCGCCGGCCTCGGGGTGGGTGCGGGGGAGGTGGTGGCCCTGTTCGCCGAAAACAGCCCCCGCTGGCTGCAGGCGGATCAGGGGCTGATGCGGGCCGGCGCCGCCGATGCGGTGCGGGGCAGCGCCGCGCCGGTGGAGGAGCTGCGCTACATCCTCGACGACTCCGGCGCCGCGGGCCTGGTGGTGGAGTCGGCGGCGTTGCTGGAGAAGCTCGCCCTCGAGGACACCCGACTGGCCCGGCTGCGCTTCGTGCTGGTGTTAGAGGGCGAACGGGGGGAGGGAGCGCCGCCGGTGCCCTGCCTGAGCTGGGGCGAACTGCTCGAGCGCGGGGCGGCGGCGTTGGCCTCCGGCACGCCGGCCCCGCCCCCGCCAGGGGATGGGGCCCGCCTCGCCACGATCCTGTACACCTCCGGCACCACGGGGCAGCCCAAGGGCGTGCCCCTCAGCCACGCCAACCTGCTGCACCAGCTGCGGCATCTGGGGGTCGCCGTGGCCCCCCGGCCCGGCGACCGCGTGGTGAGCGTGCTGCCGATCTGGCATTCCTACGAGCGCAGTGCCGAATATTTCCTGCTGGCCTGTGGCTGCCGGCAGACCTACACCACCCTCAAGCAGTTGCGTGCCGATCTGCAGTGGGTGCGGCCCCATTACCTGATCAGCGTGCCGCGCCTGTGGGAGGCCCTGCTCTCCGGCTTCGACGATGCCTTGGCGGCGATGCCGGCCTCGCGGCAGCGGTTGCTACGGGCCGCCCTGGCCAACAGCCGCGCCTACGGCCAGCAGCGCCGCCAGGCCTTCGATCTCACCTTGACGCCAGAGGGCTGGCCGGCACGGGTTGGGGCCGCGGGGCTGGCGTTGTTGCGCTGGCCGCTGCACCGGCTGGCGGCGGCGCTGCTGTGGCCCAAATTGCGCCAGCAATTGGTGGGCGGGCGGTTGCGCACCGCCATCAGCGGCGGCGGCGCCCTGGCCCTGCACGTGGATGGCTTTTTCGAGGCGATCGGCATCGAGCTGCTGGTGGGCTACGGCCTCACCGAAACCAGCCCGGTGCTCACCTGCCGCCGCAGCTGGGCCAACCGCCGCGGCAGTGCCGGCCAGCCGCTGCCGGCCACCAGCCTGCGGATCGTTGATCCCGAAACCGGCGCCCTCCTGGCCCTTGGCCAGCGGGGCCGGGTGCTGGCCCGCGGCCCCCAGGTGATGGCGGGCTACTGGCGCAAGCCTGAGGCCACCGCTGCGGTGCTGGATGGCGAGGGTTGGTTTGATACCGGCGATCTGGGCCAGTTGCTGCCCGATAGCTCCCTGGTGCTCACCGGCCGGGCCAAGGACACGATTGTGCTGAGCAGCGGCGAGAACATCGAGCCCGGCCCGCTGGAGGAGGCCCTGGTGGCCAGTCCCCTGATCGAGCAGGTGATGGTGGTGGGTCAGGACCGCAAGCAGCTCGGCGCCCTGCTGGTGCCCAAGCCCGAAGCCCTGGCTGGCTTCGCGGCCGCGGCCGGCCTCGCCCCAGGGGAGGCCGCCCTGCTGCGGGCCCTCACCCGCGAGTGCAACCGGCTGCTGGCTGCTCGCCCGGGCTCCCGGCCGGATGAGCGCCTGGCCGGGGTGGCCTTGGTGGAGCCCTTCAGCCTCGACAACGGCCTGCTGACCCAGACCCTCAAGCAGCGCCGCGACCGCATCGCTGCTCGGGATGGCGAGGCGATCGCTGCGATCTACACGCCCCGGTGAGGTGCGGCCAACCGACCGTTGACCCCCGCCCGCCGCGCTGACAGCCTGAGCGCTGCTTTGCACCCCCCATGGCTGACGGCTCCCTGACGATCAAGCGCACGATTACTGTGCGTGCCGTGGTCACGCCCCGCTGGAAAGAGGATGCCGAGCGGGAGCTGAGCAACGCCATCGCCAACGTCGATGGTCAGCTGTCCCAGCTGGAGCAGGAGGGGCAGCAGCTGGTCGACGAGATCCGACGCCAGAGCGCCAACCCGCTCGATCCGCGGGTGCAGGACCAGGTGGCTTCGGTGCAGCAGCAGGTGGCCGCCAAGCGGGCCGAGCTGGAAGAGCAGAAACGTCAGATGCTCGAGCAGCAGCGCCAGGTGCGGGAGCTGGAGATGGAGCAGATCGTGGAGCAGGGGCAGATCGAAAGCCTGTGCGAGGTGAAGGTGGGCGACAACCTGGTGGAGAAGCTGCAGGCGGCTGTGCTGGTGCGCGATGGCGTGATCGAGGCCATCGAAGCCGGCGCCTGAGCAGCTCCACTCGCCGAGCCCAGGACCCCCAATCAGGAGCCACGTAAAATCCGCCCAACTGCGCGGCAGACCCCCGTTGGCCACCCACGAAATCTTTATGCCGGCCCTCTCCTCCACCATGACGGAGGGCAAGATCGTGGAGTGGCTCAAGAAGCCCGGCGACAAGGTGGAGCGCGGTGAATCCGTGTTGGTGGTCGAGTCCGACAAGGCCGACATGGACGTTGAGTCGTTCAATGAGGGCTTCCTGGCGGCGGTGCTGATGCCGGCCGGTGGCACGGCGCCGGTGGGCGAGACCATCGGCCTGATTGTGGAAACCGAGGCCGAGATCGCTGAGGCTGCGGCCAAGGCCCCCGCCGCTCCCGCGGCTGCGGCTGTTCCCGCACCGGCTCCCGCTGTGGCTGCTCCAGTGGTTGCCCCTCCGGCTCCTGCGACAGCTCCGCCAACCCCCGCTCCCGCTCCAGTGGTGGCGGCTCCGGTGGTGGCCCCCGCGTCGACGGCCAGCGGTCGGGTGGTGGCCTCCCCCCGGGCCAAAAAGCTCGCATCCCAGCTGGGTGTCGACCTGGGAGGCCTGCGCGGCAGCGGTCCCCACGGCCGCATTCAGGCCGACGACGTGCTCGCCGCCACCGGGCAACCGATCACGGTGCCCCGGGTGGCCGAGGGCTCGGGTCCGGCCGCCGTGGCGGCTGCCGGCGGCAACGGTGCAGCCCCGGCGGCTCCTGCGCCTGCCGGTGAAGCCTTTGGCCGGCCCGGCGAGAGCGTGAGCTTCAACACCCTCCAGGGCGCGGTGAACCGCAACATGCTCGCCAGCCTGGCGGTGCCCTGTTTCCGGGTGGGCTACACCATCACCACCACCAAGCTCGACGCCTTCTACAAGCAGGTGAAGCCCAAGGGCGTCACGATGACGGCCCTGCTGGCCAAGGCCGTGGGCGTGGTGCTGGCCCGCCACCCCCAGGTGAACGCGGCCACCAGTGCCGATGGCAGCGCCATGAGCTTCCCCGCCGCGGTGAATGTGGCGGTGGCGGTGGCCATGGAAGACGGCGGCCTGATCACCCCGGTGCTGGCGAATGCCGACAAGACCGACATCTATTCCATAGCCCGCAACTGGGCTGATCTGGTGAGCCGCGCCCGCAGCAAGCAGCTCCAGCCTGAGGAATACAGCACCGGCACCTTCACCCTGTCCAATCTGGGGATGTTTGGCGTCGATCGCTTCGACGCGATCCTGCCCCCCGGCACCGGCGCCATCCTGGCGGTGGCGGCCTCTCGCCCCACCGTGGTGGCCGGCAAGGATGGCTCCATGCGCGTGGCCAACCAGATGCAGGTGAATCTCACCTGCGACCACCGCACCATCTACGGCGCCCACGCTGCCGCCTTCCTCAAGGATCTGGCCCAGCTGATCGAGACCAACCCCGAAAGCCTGGCGCTCTGATTCTGATGCGACTGTGAATCAGCCTGCAGCCACCGCTCTGATCCGCTGGCTGTTCGGCAGGCCTCTGCCGAAAGCTGCCGCTGCCTCCGAGCGCCTGCCCAGCGTGCAGGCCCTGCCGATCCTCGCCTCGGATGCCCTGTCTTCGGTGGCCTATGCCACGGAAGCGGCCCTGGGGGTGCTGGTGCTGGCCGGCAGCCAGGCGCTGCGGTTGTCGCTGCCGATCACCCTGGCGATCATCGCCCTGATTGCCATCGTGGTGGCGTCCTATCGCCAGACGATCGAGGCCTACCCCCAGGGCGGTGGCTCCTACGTGGTGGCGAGGGAGAACCTGGGCACCGGCCCCTCGCTGCTGGCGGCTGCCGCCCTCTTGGTGGACTACACCCTCACGGCGGCGGTGAGCCTGATGGCCGGCACCCAGGCCCTCTCCTCGCTCTGGCCAGGGCTACTCCCCTATGAGGTGCCCCTGGCGCTGCTGTTGCTGCTGGCGGTGGGCTGGGCCAACCTGCGCGGCCTGCGCGAAGCCGGCCAGGCCTTCAGCATTCCCACCTACGCCTTTGTGGTGATGGTGGCGTTGCTGGCGGTGTTCGGCCTCCAGAACCTGGTGGCTGCCCATGGCTTCACCCCCGACGCCCCACCGGCCATCCGGGCCGTGGAGCCCCTGGGTCTGTTTCTGGTGCTGCGAGCCTTCAGCTCCGGTTGCTCGGCCATGACCGGCATCGAGGCCATCGCCAACGGCGTCTCGGTGTTTCGCGAGCCAGCCGCGCGCCGCGCCCGCGCCACGATGCTGGTGATGGGCCTGATGCTGGGGGCCATGTTCCTGGTGGTCAGCGGCCTGGCCTATCTCTACGGGGTGGCCCCCGATCCGGATCGCACCGTGCTGGCCCAGGTGGGCATGCGGGTGTTCGGTGCGGGCAGTGGGCTGTTCTGGGTGCTGCAGATCACCACCCTGCTGATTCTCACGCTGGCGGCCAACACCGCCTTCGCGGGCTTTCCGCGCCTGGCGGCGATGCTGGCCCAGGACCGCTTCCTGCCACGTCAGATGGGCTGGATCGGCGACCGGCTGGTGTTCCAGAACGGCATCGCCGTGCTGCTGGCGGCCACGGCCCTGATCATCCTGGTGTGCCGGGGCGACACCACCGTGGCGGTGAACCTGTACGCCCTGGGCGTGTTCATGGCGTTCACCCTCTCCCAGGCCGGCATGGTGGTGCGCTGGTGGCGCCGGCGCGGTGCCGGCTGGTTCGGTCGGCTGGCCATCAACGCGTTGGGGGCCCTCACCACGTTGGTGGTGCTGCTGGTGATCGTGGTGAGCAAGTTTGCCGAGGGCGCCTGGACGGTGGTCATCGCCATCCCCCTGCTGGTGTGGATGCTGGCCAGCATTCGCCGCCGCTATCGGCGCGTCTACGCCGCCATTGCCTTGCCTGCCGATGCCCAGGGAAGCGTTGTGCTGCCCCAGCGGCGCGATCCGGTGGGCAACCGCAGCATCGTCTGGATCGCCTCCTTCTCCCGTCCCTCCCTGGATGCTCTGCGCTACGCCGCCACGGTGTCGGATCAGGTCAGCGCCGTGTGGGTGCGCTCGGAGGGCGACGACATCGAGCTGATCCGCGGAGACTGGCAGCGGCTGGTGGGCGAGTCGCCCGGCATCAGCCTGCGGATCCTGGACAGCCCCTTTGCCTCTCTGATCGATCCGTTCGTGGCGTTTGTGACTGGAGAGCAGCAGGCCCACCCGGAGGTGAGCCTCACGATCGTGATGCCGATGGCGATCCCGCGCTATCGCTTTGATTCCCTGCTGCTCAACCAGCGCGGCATCAACATGCACCGGGCGCTCGATGCCAGCGGCAACCGGGTGTTCACCTTGGTGCGCTACTACCTGCCGGCATGAGCCAGGGCCTGCAGCCATGAGCGATCCCGCCGATCTGCGGCTCTCCAGCTACGACTTCCAGCTTCCCGAGGAGCGCATTGCCCAGCGGCCGGTGGAGCCCCGCCATGCCGCCCGGCTGCTGGCGGTGGACCCGCCCGGGGTGGGCCCTGCTCCCCTGGCCCGCCACCTCACGGTGTGGGAGCTGCAACAGGAGTTGCAGCCGGGGGATCTGCTGGTGGTGAACGACACCCGGGTGCTGCGGGCCCGCCTGGAAGCACGCCGGCCTAGCGGCGGTGCCGTGGAGCTGCTGGTGCTGGAGCCCTGGCAGGGTGGCCAGGGCCAATGGCTCTGCCTGGCGAAGCCCGCCAAGAAGCTCCGGCCGGGCGATTGGATCGAGGTGGTGGCCGAAGGGCAGTCGCCCCTGGCGGTGCAGGTGCTCGATAGCGACCCCGCCACCGGCGGTCGCATCGTGCAGTTTCCGCCGCAATACGCCGATGCGGCGGCCCTTGAACCGCTGCTGATCCAGTACGGCGCCATTCCGCTGCCGCCCTACATCCACGCGCACGACGCTTCCGACAACGAGCGCTACCAGACCCGCTATGCCGCGCGGCCCGGAGCGGTGGCTGCGCCTACGGCGGGCCTCCACCTCAGCGACGCGTTGCTGGCGGCGATCCGGGAGCGGGGCGTGGAGCTGGCCACCACCACCCTGCACGTGGGCCTGGGCACCTTCCGGCCGGTGGAAACGGAAGACCTGCGGTCCCTGGAGCTGCACAGCGAGTGGGTGGAGGTGACTCCGGCGCTGGTGGAGGCCGTGGCCGCCTGCCGGGCCCGTGGCGGCCGGGTGATCGCCATCGGCACCACCTCCGTTCGCAGCCTCGAAGCCGTGGCCCAGCTGCACGGCGGCGAGCTGCGGCCCCACACCGGCCCCGTGAATCTGGTGATCCAGCCTGGCTACCGCTTTGCCGTGGTGCAGGGCCTGCTCACCAACTTCCACCTGCCCAAGAGCTCCCTGCTGCTGCTGGTGAGTGCCCTGATCGGCCGCGAGCGCCTGTTGGCGTTGTATGCCGAGGCGATCGAGCGCCAATACCGCTTCTTCTCCTATGGCGACGCCATGTGGATCGCGCCGGAGGCGGTGCTCAGCGGCGCGCGTCCAGCAGGGGACAGTCATAGGCCTGGAAGGCCTGATCAGCGCTGAGCAGGGTGAGCGTTTCGCTGATCGACTGCGCCACGAGCAGGCGATCAAAGGGATCGCGGTGATGCAGGGGCAAGTGTCCCAGTGTCAGCAGGTGGGGCAGGTCGAGCTGGAGCAGCTCAAAGCCGCAGTCCTCCGCCCACTGGATGGCCTGGGCTGCCGAGAGCGGCATGTCGGCCCTGGCCAGGGCGTGTTTGATGGCGATTTCCCAGATCGATACGTGGCTGAGCAGCACCCTGCTGGCCTCCGTAAGGATCCGCTCCCGGCTGCGGCTGCCTAGCCGGGGATCGTCGCTGATCGCCCAGAGAAAGGTGTGGGTGTCGAGCAGCAGCTGCATTAAGGAATCTCTGGGCAACAGGGGTATTCACAGCAGCTGAATCGGCCAACCCACCGAAATTGGCATCTTTGCGCTGAGTGACGCGGTTTGCTGACCATTTGGGTGGGTTTTGGCACTCTCACTCTGTCCTGAACCTTTCAATAGCCCCTTTGGGGCACACCAATCCCCTCGTCATGCTGTTGCAAGCAAACGTCGACGGGCCAGGAACAGATTGGTCAAAGCTGCAATCACATTGATCTTGCAGCTGTTCTTGGCCAGGCCACGCAGACGGGTTTTCTGGAACCCGAATTGGTGTTTGATCACTCGGAACGGGTGTTCGACCTTGGCGCGGACATGTGCCTTGGCCGTTTCGATCAGATCTTGCAGCCTGCCATCGGGGGTATCAGGGAGGGCTCGGCGTTTGCCCGGTCGCATTGCCACCCGAAACTCCGCTGCCGTCCCTGCCATCTCGGGTCTCTTGGCAATGCCTTGGTAGCCGGCATCGCCGTACACCAGCTCCTCATCGCCATGCAGCAGCTCAGCCGCCGGGGTGAGGTCATGCACGTTGGCGGCCGTGGTGACGACTGAATGGATCAGGCCGGAGTCCTTGTCGACGCCGATATGGACTTTCATCCCGAAATACCACTGGTTGCCCTTCTTGGTCTGGTGCATCTCCGGATCGCGCTTCCCCTCTTTGTTCTTGGTGGAGCTGGGTGCCGCGAGCAAGGTGGCATCCACGATCGTGCCCTGCCGCATCGTCATCCCTCGCGCGCTGAGGTGGGCTTTGACCGTCTCAAAGATCCGTTCGCCCAGCTCGTGCTTCTCCAGCAGGTGGCGGAAGGTCAGGATCGTGGTCTCATCCGGGATCCGATCACTGATCAGCTCGATGCCGGCAAAGCGGCGCATGGTGGGCACCTCGATCAGGGCCTCCTCCATGGCCGGGTCACTGAGCGAATACCACTGCTGCAACAGGTGGGTGCGCAGCATGGTGGCCAGCGGATAGGGAGGCCTGCCGCCCTTCTTGCTGGTCTTGGGGTAGTGGGGCTCGATCAAGTCGATCAGCGCCTGCCAGGGCACCACCACCTCCATCTCAGAGAGAAACCTCTCCCGTTTGGTCTGCTTTTTGGCGGTGGTGATCTCGTAATCAGAGAAGCCGAGCTGCTTGCCTCCCATCACCCCAGTCCTGGTCTGCGATTACAGGGTCATTGTCCCGCGAATGGTGCCGGTTTTCCAGAGTCTCCTTAACCCTGCTCGAATAACTCGGCAATCAGGGGGTTAGCCGTATCGATCGACTCGGGAGCTGTGAACTCGCCCCTGGCCACCCCCAGTCGTCGTGGCCGCGGTGCGGCCTCCAGAGCGGTGAGCCTTGCCACCGGCCGGCCGTTGCGGGCGATCACCACCTCGCGCTCGGCGCCGGATTCGATGGCCTCCACCAACTTGGAGAGATGGGTTTTGGCTTCGAGCATGTTCACGAATCGGGCGGAGCCCGAACCAGCTGGGCTAGCAGCAGTCATCGCTCCACCGTTCCATTCGATCTAGCCAGGCTAAGCCAGACCAGACCAGACCAGGCCGGACTAGGTCAGCAAAAACCCCCGGGGTCGCCGGGGGTTTGAAATGAATGGGGCCCTGAATCAGGCAGCAGCCAGGTTGGCGGCCACGAAGTCCCAGTTCACCAGCTTCTCGAGGAAGGTGGTCATGTAATCGGGGCGGCGGTTCTGGTAGTCGAGGTAGTAGGCGTGCTCCCAAACATCCATGGTGAGCAGGGCCTTCTGGCCGTGGGCCAGGGGCAGGTCGGCGTTGGGGGTTTTGGTGACCTTCAGGGTGCCGTTGTCGAGCACCAGCCAGGCCCAGCCGCTGCCGAACTGGGTGGCTCCGGCGGTCTTGAACTGCTCGACGAAGGCTTCAAAACTGCCGAAGTCAGCGTTGATCTTGTCGGCCAGGGCGCCGCTGGGCTGACCGCCGCCACCGGGCTTCATGCACTGCCAGTAGAAGCTGTGGTTCCACACCTGGGCGGCGTTGTTGAACACACCGGCCTTGCTGGCATCGCCGGCCACGGCGGTGATGGTGTCTTCCAGGCTCTTGCCGTCCAGGTCGGAGCCGGCCACCAGGTTGTTGAGGTTGGTCACGTAGGCGGCGTGGTGCTTGCCGTGGTGAAACTCAAGGGTGGAGCGGGAGATGTTGGGCTCGAGCGCATCGAGGCCGTAGGGCAGCGCGGGCAGCGTATGGGCCATGGATGGGAAACAGAGGAAGGGGGCAGGGTGGATTGGCGCAGCACAGAATCAGCGCAACCCACCAACCAGAGCAGGCATCTTAACGATCGTGTTCTGCGGCTCAGCCGCCGATGCGCAGCAGTTCGACTTCGAAGGTGAGGGTGGCATTGGGGGGAATGACGCCGCCGGCGCCGCGCTCGCCGTAGGCCAGATCAGGGGGAATCACCAGCTTGCGCTTGCCGCCCACCTTCATGCCGGCCACGCCCTCGTCCCAGCCCTGAATCACCCGGCCACCGCCGAGGGGGAAGGAGAACGGCCCGCGGCCGTAGCTGCTGTCGAATTCGGTGCCATTGGCCAAGGTGCCGCGGTAGTTCACCACCACCGTTTCACCGGCCACGGCTTCGGCGCCATCGCCCACCACCAGATCGGTGATGCGCAAGCCGCTGGGGGTGGTGCGCTCCTTGGGAGCGTTGAGCTCGCCCCCGAGGCCGCTGGCCTGGGCGATCTCAGCGCCGCTGGTCTGGTCGTTGTCGCTGGCCATCACAAACAGGGTGGGGTTGGGGTCGTCGGGGTCCAGCTCGAAGCGGCTGGTCACGGCCGGCCGGGCCGGCGCGCTGGCCGGAGCCGGGCTGGAGAGCACGGCCGCTTCGGCAGCGCCACCGGGGTTGGCGGCCTGAACGGTGGTGGGATTCACCAGTTGGCTCACCAGGGCCAGCAGCAGGCAGGCCACACACACGGCCGAGCTGATCAGGATGTCGCGCATGGAACCCCGCAGGTTGAACTGATTCTGCCGGGCAGCCGGGTGGCGTGCTCCCTTCAGTCGGGACTGTCTCAGTCGGGAATGTCCAGTTCGGGCGGAGCTTCGGCGGCTGGTTGCTGGCGCAGGCTCCGCTCCAGACGGTCAATCCGGCCGCGCAGTTCATCGAGCTCCCGCTGCCGGGCCAGGCCCAGATCCTGAAGCAGCTGGTCTTTGTTGCGCTCCAGCTGGCGCTCGGCCTGCTGCTCCAGTTCGGGCGTTTCGCCCCGTAGGGCCTTCAGCACGTCTTCCACCAGGGCTGGGGCCTGGCTGGGATCGAGCTTGCCGCTGCGCACCCAGGCCTGGGTGACCGTGCGCAGTCGCTCCGACACCAGGGAGGTGGTGCCGAGGCCACGCAGCAGCAGTTGTTGGAGCGGGTTGTTCGGATCCATGGCGGCAAAGGGCGTGGGCGGCCCGGGGGCGGCACCTGTCTTCGTTCACCCTGGCGCTTCCTACGCTCACTGGCCATGGGCAATGACCGGCTAGGGGGGTGGTGGCTGGCCGGGATGTCCGGGCTGCTGGCGGGGTTGGCGCTGCCCCCCCTGGGGCTGCCGCCCCTGCTCTGGTTGGCGCTGGCGGGGCTGTGGGCCCTGCCGGGCTCGGCGATCGGGGCCCGGGGCGGGGCCCTGTGGGCAGGGGTTGCGGTGCTGGTGAGTCACCGCTGGTTGCTGGGGCTCCACCCCCTCGACTGGATCGGCGTGCCGGGCCCCTTGAGCCTGCCGCTGGCCATGCTGCTGCTCGCGATCTGCGCCCTGGCGGGGGCTGGTCTGGTGGCCCTCTGGGTGGCCCTGGCCCAGCGCTTCGACCCCCGCCGGCTGAGCAGTGCCCTGTTGTTGAGCGCCGGTTGGGGCCTGGCGGAGGTGCTGCTGGCCAAGGGGCCGCTGTTCTGGTTGGGGTTTGGAGCGGCGGCGCTCCCCGGCGACCGACCCCTGGCTGGCCTGGCCGCCCTCGGCGGCAGCGGCCTGCTGGCGACCCTGCAGCTGCTGATCGGTTGGGGCCTGTGGCGCTGCGCGACGGTGCCCCAGCCCCGGCGCTGGATCGTTGCTACCGCTGCTGGCGTGGTTCTGAGCCATGGCCTCGGTGCAGCCGTGCTGGCGGCGCTCCCCCTGGGCCTGCCTGCGGGGCAGGCCAGCTCCGGGGTGGAGCGGGTGCTGGTGCTGCAGCCGGCGATCCCCACGCGCCAGAAGTTTCAGTGGGCCCAGCAGCAGCGGTTGCAGCAGCGCTTAACGGCGGCGCTGGCGGAGGCGCAACAGCGCCAGGTGGATGCGGTGCTGCTGCCCGAGGGGGCCCTGGGGCTCGAGCCTGAGCTGGCGGCGCCGGTGCCGGTCGAACTGATCAGTGGTGGTTTCCGCTGGCAGGAGGTGGCTGGGGAGCCGCAGCAGCGCAGCGCCCTGCTGCGCATGGCTCCGGGGGAGCAGCAGGCCAGCAGTTGGCTCGACAAGCATCGGCTCGTGCCTCTGGGGGAATGGGTTCCCCTGGCTGGGCTGGGGCGATGGAGCGGTTTGTCGGCCGTGGGTGGCATCGAGCCGGGAGCGGCTTCGCGGCTCCTGCCCCGGCCGGCCGGGGCCATTGCCGGGGCCATTTGCTACGAGCTCTCCGATGGTGCCGCCCTGGCAGCAGCCAGCCGCGCTGGGGCGGGCTGGCTGCTGGCCAGTGCCAATCTCGATCCCTATCCCGCGCTGTTGCAGCAACAGTTTCAGGCCCTGGCCCAGCTGCGGGCGATTGAGACGGGCCGCTGGCTGGTGAGTGCGGCCAACACTGGCCCGAGCCTGTTGGTGAATGCCCGCGGCCGGGTGGTCGCCTCCCTGCCAGCGGGTCGGCCGGCCACGGGCGTGTTTGCCGTGCCCCGCCTGCAGACCCTCACCCCCTACGACCGCTGGGGCGAGGCTCCCTTGCTGCTGCTTGCTGGAGCCGCGGCGTGGCAGCGGCGGCCCAGGGCGTGACCCAGGGCCACCAGCACCAGGCCGCCCAGCAGGCTCGCCACCAGCACCAACAGGCTGTCCCAGGCCTCACCGGCCCGCAGGGCCCGGGCCAGTTGCAGCATCCAGGAGGAGAAGGTGGTGAGGGATCCGCAGAAGCCGATGCCGGCCCACAGCATCAGCCGCTTGCGCCGGGCGGACTGGGCCAGCACCAGGCCCAGCAGCAGGCAGCCCAGCATGTTGGCGATGAAGTCGGCCCCCACCAAGCCGCGCAGACCGCCGATTTCCGCCGTGCCGATGGTCTCGAGGCGCCAGCGCAGCAGGGCCCCGGGGATCGCTCCGGCTGCCACCAGGGCCAGATCGCGCAGGTCGCCACGGAGGCTGCGGGAGGGGGTGGTGCTCATGTCTCGGCCCCCAGGGAGAGGCCCGTCAGCATCGCCAGCAGCCCGCCGGCCACCGAACCCCCGGCCAGCACGGCCGCTTCGCGCCAGTGCCTGGCCACCAGCTCTGCCCGCAGTTCGGCCGAGAAGGTGGAAAAGGTGCTGAAGCTGCCCAGAAAGCCAGTGCCAATCAACAGCAGCACCCGGCGGGATGCGTCACCACAACTCTGCTCCAGGCCCACCATCAGGCCGAGGGCGAAACAGGCAATCAGGTTGACCCCGAAGGTGCCCCAGTGCCGCCTGGGCAGAACCGGTTCGAGGTGATCGACGACCCGGAAGCGGAGCCAGGCGCCCGGGACGGCGCCGATGGCCACCAGTAGGGCGTCAGCCCCTGGAGCTCCTGCGGCCATGGTTCAGCACTGATGCCCCATCAGTCTGCAGTTCTGGGTGTTGGGGCCGCCTCGCTCAAGGCTGGGTTGGTAAGGGTGTCGGATCCTGGCGGCGAAACAGGCCATCGAGGTAGTGGCGGGCCACAACGCGGTCCTGGCAGCCGTGCTGGAACAGGAAACCGGCTAGGGCGGCCTGCATCAGGCGGTACTGGTCCCACTGGGGATGCAGCCGGACAAACTCCCGCATCGCGTCGTACAGGTCTTCCGGAAACTGGTTTTCGACCGAGACGGAGTTGGGGGGGTGGTCCGGGATCTGGAGCATGGAGGCGGTGGCCTGAGCGAGCCCCCATCAGGCCACGGCACTGGCACCGCCGTCAAAGGGCGTCCCAACAGGCGAGTCTGGCAAGACCCACAGCCCCCAGGCCCGGGCCCCAGGCGCTTTCAGGTTTTTTTCCAGTTTGGCGTGAGCTCGGAAGTGGCCTGCGCAGAAGCGTCAAGGGGCCGGCCCGTTTTCCCCATCCCCGGGCTCAGACGGGTGATGGACGCGGCCCTTCCCCGTCTCGAGCCCTGTGGAAAAGACTCCCAAAATCTGGGGAGAAGGGAAACGGCTTGGGGAAAAGATCACTGCTCAGCAGTGGTGATCAATCCCAGGCGGGTCAGCAGGAGCGCTCATCACCGGGGGCCGGGGCCAGATGCACCCACCACCAGCTGCTTCAAGATCTGTTACGATCATATCAAGTTTCGTAACCAACGAACGTCAATGGCTGATTCCGCTTCCCGTTTCGGTTTTGTTGCCTTTGCTGAAACCTGGAATGGTCGCCTGGCCATGCTCGGTTTCGTGATCGGCCTCGGCACCGAGCTGCTCACCGGCCAGGGCATCCTGGGCCAGCTGGGTCTGGGCTGAGCCCCTCGGGCTTCGGCCCGATGAAAAGCCCGGCCAGCTCTGCTGGTCGGGCTTTTTTGTGCTGATTCAGAGCCTGCCGGTCTGATCGGAGTCGCTCACTCCGCCTTGGCAGCGATCACGGCAAAGAAGGGATCGCCCTTGCCGCCGATCCAGCCGAGCACGCCCGGCGCCGGGGTGTCTTCTGCCAGCAGCTGGGGCTTCGACCAGCCCTGAGCCAGCAGCACCTTCGCCACGGTGGCCAGGTGGTCGCGGTCGCCGCCCTCGGTCCAGATCTGGGGGGCTTTCTGGAAGAACATCCGGTTGCTGAAGGCCACGATCACCTCGCCCCGGAGCCGCACCACCCGCAGCAGTTCGGCGGCCACCGCTTCCGGTTGCTGCAGGTACTGCCAGCCGGCCACGATCAGTGCAACATCCACGCTGTTATCGGCCAGGGGCAGCCCCTGATCGGTGTTGAGGTTTTGCACCCAGTGGCGATCGAGCCGGGGGTTGGCCTCCAGTTCTTCGGCGTTGAGGCCGTGGCCGATCACCTCCTGGTAGGTGAGGTCTTCGGGCAGATGGCTGACCCAGCTGCTCATCAGGTCCAGCACCACCGCGCAAGGCGGGATCCGCTCGCGATACAGGGTGGTGAGGCGCGCCCGGAAGCTGGCATCGAGGTGATGCACGAACCGCGGCTCGGCGTAAAAGAGGGCGTCGTCGGACCGGTCGAGCTTGTCGCGATCGGCATCGCTCAGCACGGGAACAGGCACAGGCACGGGAGCGGATGGGGGCGCGGTCTAGGCGGGCGGGGCCGCAAATCAGATGCGCTTTACCAGGTGGGACCCTGTGAGGCTAGAGTTTGCAAATCTCTTTAACAATTGGGAGCGACGGCGCATGTTCACGCTTGAGAAAGCCACCCAGATCTTTCCCGACACAGTGTCGGCCGACGTTGTGCCGGCCATCACGGCCCGTTTTCGGCTGCTGAGCGCCGAAGACCAACTGGCGCTGATCTGGTACGCCTACCTCGAGATGGGCAACACCATCACCGTCGCGGCCCCCGGTGCTGCGCGCATGCAGTTTGCCGAGCCCTTGCTCAACCAGATTAAGGCGATGAACTTCGCCGAGCAGAGCGCGGTGATGTGTGAGCTCGCCAACCGCACCGACACCCAGATCGGCCGCACCTACTCCTGCTGGTCGGTCAATATCAAGTTGGGCTTCTGGTATCAGCTGGGTGATTGGATGGCCGCCGGCCTGGTGGCGCCGATCCCCGAGGGCTACCAGCTCTCGGCCAACGCCTCCGCCGTGCTGAGCTCGGTCAAGGGCGTGGATCAGGGTCAGCAGATCACCCTGCTGCGCAACTTCGTGGTGGACATGGGCTACGACCCCGCCAAGGGCGAAGGCCAGCGCGTGATGGAGCCGATTGCCGCTCCCACGCCCGAGGAGCAGCGCAAGCGCGTGTTCATCGAGGGGGTGATCAACCCCACGGTGAACAGCTACATGGACCTGCTCAACGCCAACGACTTCGACAACCTGATCGACCTGTTCCTGGCCGACGGCGCCCTGCAGCCCCCCTTCCAGAAGCCGATCGTCGGTCGCGACGCCATCCTGCGCTTCTTCCGCGAAGACTGCCAAAACCTCAAGCTCCTGCCTGAGCGCGGTTTTGCTGAGCCAACCGAGGGAGACTTCACCCAGATCAAGGTCACGGGCAAGGTCCAGACCCCCTGGTTTGGCGCCGGCATCGGCATGAACGTGGCCTGGCGTTTCCTGCTCAATCCCGAGGGCAAGATCTACTTCGTGGCGATTGACCTGCTGGCCTCCCCGGCTGAGTTGTTGAAGCTGGGCCGTTGAGCAGGGCTTTGCGCCCCAGCCAAAGCCGCCTGAGCAGCACCACCCATCGCGGTCTGCTGCTCGCAGCGGTCATTTTGCTCGCCTGGCTCGCTTCCCTGCTGGGGCTGCTCAGCCTCGATTTGGGCCGGCTGCACGGGGCGGCCCTGGTGGCTCTGGTGCTGGCGTCCACGCTGGGGAGAACCCTGCTGCAGACCGGCCTGTTTATCGTCGGTCACGACGCTATGCACGGCGTGTTGGTGCTGGAGCGGCGGGGCTGGAATGATCGCCTGGGTGCTGTTGCCCTGGCGCTCTATGCGGCTTTGCCCTACGTGGCTTGCCGCCGCAATCACCAGAGCCATCACCGGTTCACCGCCAGCGCGGATGATCCTGATTTCCATGGCGACCCCAGCGCCGGAACGCTGGGTTGGTACCGGCGCTTCATGGCTGGTTACCTTTCGGCGGGCCAGATGATGCGGCTGCTTGGCGGCTGGGGCTTGTTGGCGTTGATCGCCGGCCGGATCCACCCCGCGGGCTGGATCAACGTGCTGCTGTTCTGCACCCTGCCCCTGCTGCTCAGTTCGCTGCAGTTGTTTGTGTTCGGCACCTATCTGCCGCACCGGCGCCAGCGGTTGCCGCACCAGCAATCCCAGCCCGACAGCCTCGATCTGCCCCCCTGGCTTTCGCTGCTGGCCTGTTTTCACTTCGGTTACCACCGCGAGCACCACGACAGCCCGCATCTCGCCTGGTTCGAGTTGCCCGCCCAACACCGCCGCGCCCGCCCCTCTCGGCGGGACCCAGGGCTCGCGGCAGCCTGAACCCCCGACTAGCGTCCCTTTCAGGGCGCTTAAAGCAAATGATGGAGACCATGCTGGAGGGATGGACGGAATCGGAACAGGCCGTCGCCCGCGATGCCTTTGACCGCGCCTACGGCAGGGCTGTCGACCAATTGGTGGCGTCGGTGCAGGCCCAGGCAGTGGCGCTGGGCTCCGCCGAAACCGTGTGGGAGCTCCACGATTTTCTCAGCATCGAGCGGCACACGATTGAAGGGCGGTTTGATTTCCGCCTCGACGGCATCCTGTTTGTGTTTGCCAGTTTGGTGAAGGAAAGCCTGCTACAAATCGACGAACTGGCGGGTCTGGACGCTGAAAAATTGGCCAAGATCGAGGCCATGTCTCGCTTTTAGGCCCTGCTGTCTCCCCGCTTTGGCTGCGTCGGCACCGGTGGCGGTATGGGTTGCTGGAGCACAGGCAACAGGCTGTTGATGCCGAGCATCACAAAGGCAAGGGCCCCCACCAGCGCCAGCAGACGTAGCCCCCAGGGCCGACCTTGGTCGATGAGCCAGTCATCATCGGAATCGGGCATGGGCCTAGATGTAAAACATCGGCTGTGGCTGCCTGAGGGCATCCCGCTCCCGCAACAACTGGGCCAGTGAGGTGGAGGCGAGCAAAGCCTCTCGGGCCTGCTCCAGTTTCTGCTCAAGGGCCGTCAGCACCAGGAACGTGGCGTCGCCAGGATCGCCCTGCCGTTCGCTGTTGCGGCTCCCTTCCAGAACGTTGACCACGTCGGCAACGGTGATGCAGTCGGGATCCTTGGCGAGCTGAAACCCACCTCGTGGTCCGCGGATGCTGGTCAGCAGGCCGACTTTTCGCAGGTCGGTGAGCAGTTGCTCGAGGTAGCGCTCCGGGATGCCATGGCGCCGGCAGATCTCCCCGCTTTGCACCAAGGTGCCTGAGGGATAGGCTGCCGCCAACTCCATCAGGGCGACGAGTCCATAGTCGGTCTTGGCGCTGAAGCCCATGGCCGGGGATGGTCAACCGTCATTGTGTCAGCCCAAGACCGGTGGTATGGATGCAATGGCAGCTGACCCCGTGGCTCCCCAGCGTCAGGTGGACCCTGCTCCGGTGAGCCTGGCTGATGCCAGTCGCTTCTGGCTGCAGCTTGGGGTGGTGAGCTTCGGTGGACCCGCCGGTCAGATCGCCCTCTTGCATCGCGAGTTGGTGGAACGCCGCCGCTGGCTGAGCGAGCGGCGCTATCTGCACGCGCTCAACTACTGCATGCTGCTGCCAGGGCCGGAGGCCACCCAGCTCGCCACCTATCTGGGTTGGTTGATGCACGGCGTGCCTGGTGGCCTGATTGCCGGAGGGCTGTTCCTGCTGCCCTCGGTGCTGGTGCTGACGCTGCTCTCCAGCGTCTACGTGCATTGGGGCCAGTTGCCCCTGTTGGTGGCGGTGTTCGCGTTGCTCAAGCCAGCGGTGCTGGCGATCGTGGTGGTGTCGGCCTGGCGACTGGGTCGGCGTGCGCTGCGCTCGTTCTGGCTCGCCGGCATTGCGTTGGCTGCCTTTTTGGCCCTTGCGGTGCTGGGTCTGCCCTATCCCTTGGTGGTGGGTGTGGCGGCGCTCACGGGTGCCTTGGTTGGCCGCTGGCGTCCCGAGGCCTTGTTGCTCCCACCGCCGGTGGGCCCGGCTGTTGCGGGGCTGGTGCCAGGGCCGGCCCAAGCGCTGCTCCAGCCTGAGCCCATCCATGGCGATCACACGCCCACGCCCGCCCACGCCCGCTTCAACCGGCGACGCCTGGCCCGCACCCTGCTGATCTGGGCGCTGGCCCTGATCCTGCCGTTGGCGATGCTCACCGCAATGGCCGGCTGGAATGGCACCCTGCCGCTGATGGCCCGCTTTTTCACGCGGGTGGCCCTGCTCAGCTTCGGCGGGGCCTATGCGGTGCTTCCCTACGTAGCCCAGGGGGCGGTTGAGCAGTTTGGCTGGCTGTCGGCGGCCCAGATGGTTGACGGCCTGGCCCTGGGGGAGACCACGCCGGGGCCGCTGATCATGGTGGTGGCCTTCGTGGGCTTCATGGGCGGCTGGACCACCGGTGCCGGGGCTGTGGCCGCCACCCTGGTGACCGTGTGGTTCACATTTCTGCCCTCCTTCGGTTTCATCCTGGTTGGCGCCCCGCTGGTGGAGGCCAGCCGAGACAACCTCCGCATCGGCGCACCCCTCACCGCCATCACCGCTGCGGTGGTGGGCGTGATCGCCAGCCTGGCCCTGTTCTTTGCGGGCCCGGTGCTATGGCCTGCCGGGCGCTTCGATGCCGCGGCGGCTCTCGTCGCCGGCCTTGCGATGCTGGCTCTGGTGCGATGGCATTGGAGTGTGCTGCAGCTGATTGGTGTGGCCGCAGGCCTGGGTGTGTTGATGCAGTTGCTGGCCCCGCGGTGAGCGCGCCAATCCAACGCCTCATCACAATCCGATTGTGATCACGGCTACAGAACGAGACCACCCGACCATGCGATTTGCGTAACGGCGTCGGGAGCTTTTGCGCTCTAGGCAAAAAACACCCCGCCTGCCCGGGATCAGCCAGAAGGAGGCTGTTCTCGTGTCCCAGAAGTTGCGTTGCCGCATCGTGCGGGAGTCAGGTCATCCCACGCCATGCCCATCACCATGGGTGCCATCGCCCGCGATCCAGGCCTAACACTTCAGCAATTCCAAAACCTGCTCTGAAAAGACGAAGATTCCGCGACCAGCCGAGCGTACTCCTCTGTGACTCCTGGGAACAGCTCCACAACCTCAGCTAGGGAGACGCCGTTTTCTAGGTTTTCGAAGAGGGCCGCCACTGGAACCCTGGTGCCGCGAAACACCCAGGCACCTCTGACCCGCTGGGGACCCTGCTCCGCAGCGGTGCAGCCTGCTCAGCTGAGTTCGGTTTGCGTGTCCATGGCCACGATGTGGCCGACTTTCTCCTGGTGAGTAGCCCGTTGGTTTCGGGTTCCCGGGGATCTGGCGTTCAAGAAGCCGCTGCTTGGTGTTGCACCAGAAACGTCTCAATCCAGTCGTGGTGACGCCGTTGCTGATCCCATGCCCAACAGGAAGGCGCCCCGTGGGGGGCGCCTTAGCACCGGTTGCGGCGAGCCCGTCCTCACAACAGGAATTGCCGGTCGGGTGTCTGTGGTTCACGTATGGCCTTTCTGGGGCCTGGCAGGGAAGGAAAGGAGATCACGTTCGGGAGAAGAGATGCTCAAAGCTTGACCTTCTCGCTTGTGATCACGGCTCGGGCTATGCAGCCCAAGATTTCAGAAACGCTGAAAACAGAAGTGGCCTATCGCTCGTTGCGGCTACGGGCTGACGTTCGGGCAGCGCCAACGACTTCACTGGACTTGGCTTGACCAATTTCACCTCCACCACTGCACCGGCTCCGATCGACCGGGCCGGACTCTTTTGGAGAGTGAGGGACGGGTTGGCTACCGGGCCTCCCCTCAACTTCAAAGTACGCCTTTTGTGCGGCTGTGGGGGGGGCTGCTGGAGTGCCTGTTCCCGTACCTCCCAAAAATGCGCCCATCTCTGAACCCACGTCGGCGTTCGTGGCTTAAAACAAAAAAAGAGCCCGCCCAGAAACCCAGGCGGGCATTGCTTTTTGAAGGATGGAGCCAAGCGGATTCGAACCGCTGACCCCCTGCATGCCATGTAGAGGGCTGAACGGCTGTGATCGTAGCCAGCACAGTGGCTCTTAGGGTTTGTTGCACTTTGTTTTGCACCAAACCCTGCACCAAGATCTGGTGGACCTTTACGGCTCTCCTCGCATCCACGCAGCAAGTGGCCCAGGCGGGTGAGTAGGTGCGTCGAACTGTGCACCGGCAGGTGGCAGGCGCCTCTCGTTAGGTGCATGCTTGACGGATTGGTCTGTATGTGGCGGTGGCCTTTGCGGTGCTGTTCCTCTTGGTCTTGGTCGCCGGGTGGCTGTTGGCCAGATTCTTGTGGGGGTCGTCTCGCGGCCCAGCAGTATCTAGTAGCTCTGTCCGATACGGCATGGAGCCCATGGGCGACCCTAAGTCGTTCTCACGAATAGACCTGGTTGACGACTCTGCTCTTGCAGATGCGATTCGAGATGCGGAGATTGCGGTTAGAGATCTTTCTGCTCACCAGCGACTCCTTATTCAGTCGTTTGTAAGCGCTCGACGTGTGATGCTTGAATCCTTCGAGATTGCCGAAAAAACACAAGATGAGATTACCCGTGCAAGTCGTCTTGAAGTTGCAAAGAAAAGCCTGAATCAGATTGAGAAGCTTTCTTTGATAGATGAGTGTCCCTTGAGTTTGACCAACTCCAGGGATCTATGGAATGAATATCACAGGCTTTCTGCGGTAGTTGCTCCGGTTGTTCCAGAAGAATCGGATGTTGATATTTCTTCTTTCATTGGTAGAAGCTGGGGAGATGTCCTGGCCGAATTGACAGGTGGAGCCAATCTTGTTGATGGTAGGCAGACCTGGGAGCTTGCTGATGAGTACAAGCATGATTTATCCAAGATGTTGGAGTGCTGTAAGGCAGAGCTTTTGACTTTGGAGAGGGCTGGGCAGCTCCCTGCTCCGTTTTATTTTGAGCGAGCTGCCATTCTGTTCAGAAAAGTCAAGCAGTACAAAAAGGAAGTTCAGCTCGTAGAGCTTTACCTTGCCGCTGCAGATGCGTGGAGGCGCGCAGATCCGTCAGGGAGGCGAACTGTTTTAAGCGCTCGTCATCTGAAGTTAGAGCAGCGTCTCGATAAGGCCAGGCAGCTCGCTCAAAAGCAGCAGGCCAAGCTTGAATCGTCTGATTGAGATTCGCGCTTATTAGCGCCGCTAGTCTGTTGTTGTAAATGCCTCAGGCGTTATGGACAGTATTGCGCGCAAAGGGCCCGTATTGAGCAGGATGCTGCTCGAAAAAAGTGATATTGCTGAGCTGCAGGCTGAAGCTCGACTGGAGCTCCTTCAGCTTGATGATGACGTCCCATCTGTGCCGTCTCCGATGGCCAGTGCCCAGGCCCGCCGTGCTGCTGTTCTGGAGGTGGCGGATCAGATCCAGATGCAATCCGGGTCGCTGCTCGATCAGCAGGCCGCAGCACAGCGGGAGATACGGCAGCTCACCGACCTGATGGAGGTGCCCCATGGCTGAATCCGTGATTGATGCGGCGCTGCGGATCAGTGATGAGAAGCGCCAGATGGAAGCGGCCCAGCAGGACATCCGCATCCTGCGCGCATTGCTGAGTGTGCCGATCAGTGATGAACACCGGCAGGAACTGATCGCTGCGCTGCGTAAGGAAGGGGCGCTGAGTTAATGGCTGGCCCCAGCGTCATCCATCAGCGGCAGCAGGAGGCGCTCCGGATGCTGGGTGAGGGTTATGGTTGCACTGAGCTGGTGACCGCTCTGGCCGATCAGTGGGGGTGCTCACGCCGGACTGCGCGCCGATACGTCTACAAGGCTCACGCTGAGCTCGTGGATGACCTGGAGCACGTCGAGAAACACGACATGCTGGCCGCCTGCGTCAACCGTCTAGAGCGCATCGCCCGCAAGGCAGAGAAGGCTGGGCAATTTGCCGCCGCCGTAGGGGCAACCCGGTCGCTGCTGGATTTATCAACACGCTCTAGCCATCACCGCCTAGCCATGGGCAGGTTTGGCATGCCATGACGCTGATTGATTCCTTGCTGGCCCTGGAGCGCGCCGCCACCGATGTGGAATCATTCATTCCCGCCGATGCGGATGATGCGGCATTGGTAGAGCTGCTGGATGCATGGGGGCCGCCACACCAGCCGCACCCGAGAGCTGCAACTGCTGGATTGGGTTGCATGGATTAGAGACTGCGGCCAACGATGGGAGCGCCGGGCAGACCCGCATCCATCAGGTGAGGCCATGGCGGAATTGCTGCTGAGATGGGCGGCCCCGGTGTCCAAACCTGCTAGCTCCTAAGTGCCCTGCCCCTAGCGGCGGAGGTCAGCGTGGGGAGGTCCTGGGCCGAGACCCACTGAAGCCCGATGGGGGGCCACCACCATCGGGGGGCTTAGGTTTGATTAGAACAGTAATCAAAAGAAGGTTTGTTTCGTGGACGCTAAAAAAGGTCTGCTGATTATTGTGTCACTAGCAGCGGTTGGGGGTGTTATTGCTGCTGCTGCTGTGACCTACAAAAGTCCTACCGATCAGCTTTTAGAGCGCGTTAAGGAAGCGGCGGTTCCAAGCCCTTATTGCCAGGCGCTGGCTGAGCAACATCGCCAGCATCGCAATGCTTCAGAGGCAATGGGCCGCGAGCTGGATGCACAGACAGCTGGCCATAATTTTGACTATGCGGGTAAGACCAGTGCCTTAAGTGATGCAATGTATGAATCTCTAAAGAGAGACAATAACTGCCCTTGACAGCTACTTAAGCCCCAGGATTCTCCGCCTTTGCGCGTTTGCATCTTCCTCTCCTGGGGTGGGTGACTCTGTAGGGGAGGCCACAGCTACAGCCCCCTGGTGCTCTGCAAGGAGGCGGATGTATCTACGAAGTTTGAGATCTGGTAGGCCCACCTCAGTTTGCAGGTGTCGCCACCGCCCCCATTGGTCTTGGTATTCGATCTCAACTTTGATGGACACAGGACCTAAATACTCGTGGAGGATCCTCTTATAAGGCTGGAGGGCAGGGCATGGCAAGTATTTCGGGTAGATCTCCGTTAGAAATAATCAAAGAGGCAGTTCGTGCCAGGAATAGGAGGTTGATCCTTGATGCGATCACTCCTTTCTATGTCTTTCGCACGGACAACCAGCAGGTCCTTGCTAGTGGATTGTTGGGGTATGACGCTGCCCGTGAGAAAGCAAACCAGATCCGTCGTCAGCAGGGTTTGAAGTGGGATCAGGTCTCCTTTAAGTCGGAGAGGAAACCCTCTACCACTACAGCATCACCCCAGACTGATTCTCGGTCACGTGTTGATGTGGCTAGAAATTATAATCCGTCAAAACGGACCCGTTTCAGGGGCAGATACGACAAGGAGGGGAACTTCCATGACTTGGACTGATGTTTCATTTGTATTGTCTAATTCTTGTTTGGATTAAAACCTGCGTTCGATGAGTGGATCCAACCTTCAACTTTCTGCTCTGACTGGGTGACTATCTTATACCTAAGTGTCCTAAAATCTACATCCCCTGCCCTGAAAGACTCGTCGTATATGTCTATTATCTTTGCAGGTGTGCAGTTAGAAATATATGCTATTTCGTTCGACTTCATCCAATTCTTCGGGTCATTGGTTACTTGCACGTCTTTGGATATAGGATTGGAGTTCTTTAATATTACTATATCATTCCTCTGAGGTTCCTTGCGTAGCACCTTTTCCTCACAAGGTTGAAGAGTATTCTTTGTTTTGACTACCATTGTTGGGGATTGATCAGTATTGATTACTTCCTCTATTTGCTTTCTTGATACTTGGATTCCAGATCGGTTGCCATAAACATATTCTAGTGAGAGGTTGGAGAGCATCGCAATACCGCTCTTTTCATACGCACTAAAATCTGTCTTCAAGTTCATTTCTGCTATTAGTTTTTGTGGCCATTGGAAATAGGGACTTGCTTTAGAAAACTTGTACTTCTCAAACTCAGGGGTATTACGGATGTTGTCTAACTCTGATAGTTTTGCCTTGAGGAATAGTTGGCCGGGTGTTGGGTAGGTTTTGTCCTGTTGCTCGGTTTCTGTTGTTATGGGAGAACTTGATTGAGAGCATGATACTAACGCACCCCACAGAGTCAGCGGCAGCAGGACTAAAAGGATCCTTTTTATTGCTTTATCCATATCAGGGTCGTCTCCCAGTTCTTGTGGGTGTAATGGAAATCATAGTTCCTAAGAGTAGATACAGATACTGCAGCAGGTGCCAGTGTGTTGAAGGTCCTATCCCAGAGTGTGAAACCCTCCTCTGCGGCAATTCGGGCAAGGATGAAGTCCATGCTCACCATCCCCGGTCTGGGTTCCTTTCGAGTAGTGACCAGATCTCCCAGTAGATCTCCTCAACCTGTTCTGGGAGACCTTCGTGGCCTCCCTGAAGATCCGGAGGGATTTCATGGGGGTGGACCCGGATGAGCTTCACCTCCCGAACCTGTTTCTGGCCTGGAGACCCCGGGGCTCCGCCATCCATTGGGAGAGATGGGAGGCCCTCCGTCAGCTGGTCCTGGCCCACGAGACCCTGAGCATGGCCGCCTGGTCTGAAGCCCTCCACCACCTGGCTCTCCAGGTAGGGGTGGATGACCCTCCCCCGGACCACCGGCTGGAGATCGGCAGAAGCCAGGAGCTGCTGAAGGAGAACGCCTGGGCCACCAGACAGAGCAGCTGGCACCGGGGAGGAAGGCCGCGGCCAGGACCGGAAGCGGAGAGATCCGGAGATTTCTGAGCCTTTGCCTGGAGGAGATGACCTTTCCCTCTTCTGAACAAACCGAAACCACGAGAAAAGAGGGTTAAGGCCGGCCTCCTCCTCGGACCTTGGCCAGGAGGCCCTTGCCCAAGCCTGGGATGGCCAGAAGCTCTCCGTCTGAAGAGGCCTGGACCTCCGCCACGGTCCGAAACCCAGCCTGATAGAGCTTCTGTGCCATAGAGGCCCCTACGCCGGGAAGGCTCATCAGTGCGGAGATAAAAAAGGAATCAGGGAAGAGAGGGCCCCCTCTCTTCAACTTTCCCCACACCTTGCGATTCTCTGGTGTGCTGGTGGAAAGCTCTTTCAGCTCGGAGAGCTTCTGATCCAGGCCCTCTGCCGTCTCCACGATGTAGCGAAAGGATTTGAGAAAGGAGATGAGATTTCGCTCCTCCTCAGATCCGATCCGAACCGGCCCCCACTCTGTGGCTCGCCTTGCCGAGGTCGAAGGAGGAAGGATACCGGGATCGATTACCGGAACCCAGATCCCATAGGGATTGAACCCCGTCCCATCCGGGAGATGGGACTCAGCCGGGCCAACCATCGGGGGCTCCTGAGGCCCGGGAGAGAACTCCCCGTCCCGCTTCAGGTACGCAAGGGGAGTCCTGAGCTGAAGCGTGGCGGAGTAACGCCATCCAGAGATCAGGTCTGAGTCGTCAAAGCTCACCGCTCCACCCTCCAGCTGGTCTCCTGGCCATGCCGCCCGGATGGCCGGAAGCTGAACCCGTACCTGGAGAAGGTGGCTCCTCGGGGTTTGGCCCCCACCAGAAGCTGGACCTGAGAGGTGGGAAGCTCCCAGCTATTCCGGGCCGCTTTCGTCAGGAAGGAGAGCAGGCCATCCAGGTGGGAGACGGCCGCGGCCACCAGCTCCTCCGGAGCCTCCTGGTCCTCCTCGGGCTCCTCCACCACAGCCGAGGGGAAGTCCCGAGCAGCAGAGGGAACCAGAGCCACGTCTGGAGATGTCTGGAGACGTCCAGGGAAGACCTCAGGCTTACCGCCTCCCTGGATCCAGTCCTCCAGAGCCCGGAGCGCCTCCAGATGCTCCCGCTCCAGAAAGCTGTTCTGACCCACCCGAAGAGGCTTCACCCCGGCCTGGGCCATCCGTTTGTAGAAAGCCGCCCGGGAGAGGCGGCTCTCCTGCTGGACCGTGGCCACCGGGTGGCGATGGAGAGGGGTGGGATCGGCCATGGAGATGGGATGTCTGTGGATGTCTCTGGATCTCCGCAGAAGATGTCTCTGGACATCCGCGGATGTCTGCCTTAAGAGTTTGCTGAAAAACCCAGCCCGCGCAACAATGGGCCAACTGCCCACCTGAGATGCGAGGTCACCGGGAGCGCAGCGGCTCTCTGTTCTCCTACGTGTCGATCGAGGAGCGGATCCCGGCCAGTCATCCACTGCGGCGGATCCGGAAACTGGCC